>ONRS01000028.1 GCA_900320255.1 uncultured Prevotellaceae bacterium | reverse complement strand
ATCAATAAATCCATACGCTGTCTTTAATTTTCGATTTACTAATTTTCTATTTACGATTTATTTGTTTTGCAACTTCTTTCTCCGTTTGGGGTATCCATCGAAAATCGAAAATCGCAAAATCGTAAATCCCTTTAGAGGCACATGAATGCGATAACTGCTGCGAACAGGGCTACACCCTCAATCAGAGCGGCTGCAATAATCATGTTGGTCATCAGCTTGCTAATAACTTCCGGCTGGCGAGCCATAGCATCCATAGCTGAACCACCAATCTTACCAATACCAATACCTGCGCCGATAGCTGCGAGACCTGCACCTACAGCTGCGCCTAACTTTGCAACACCTTCGATTGCTAATAATGTTGTAATCATAACTTTAAAATGTTTTAATTGTTAATATTTAATCTTTAATTTTTATATCTTTTATTTACTCGTGACCCTCAGGCACAGCACGCGCCATGCCGATGAACACCGATGAGAGGAGCGTGAACACCATAGCCTGAATGAAGCAGACCAGGCACTCAAGGCACATCATGAAAATGGCCATAATAATGCTCACGGCACTCATGCTGTAGAACACACCGGCCGTCATTGTTGCCACGAGGAATATGATGCACGGCATGGCCACGGCTATGGCGTGTCCGGCCATCATGTTTGCGAAAAGTCGGATCATCAGGGCAAAGGGCTTAGTAAATATGCCCACAAACTCGATGACCGGCATCAAGGGCACGGGAGCCTTCAGCAGTACGGGCACGTCGGGCCAGAAAATGTCCTTCCAGTAATGCTTACTGCCCGAGAACTGCACAATAACGAACGTGCAGAGGGCAAGGAAGAACGTTACGGCGATGTTACCCGTGACGTTGCCGGAACCCGGCGGGAATGGTATCAGACCCATCACGTTACACGTAAAGATGAAGAAGAAGCAGGTGAGCAGGTATGGCACATATTTCTCGTAGCCCTTACCTATGCCCGGCTTGATGATGTCATCGACCACGTACATGACCAGCATCTCCACAAAACCCACGAAACCGCCAGGAGCGGCATCGCTGGCCTTGTGCTTCTTGTACCAGCGGGCACTGAAGAGAATGCAGCATAGCAGCAGTATGACGTTGATGAACATCACGGCGACAGTCTTCGTGATTGACAGGTCGAGAACGGGCTCGCCGTTCTCCACAATCTTGCCTGCATGGTCGCCCTCAGTGGCTATGGCCAGCGTCTGGATGTCAGCCGGCGCATCGGCTTTCACATGACGCAGCCCGTCGGCTCCGGCATGGTGCTCGAAACGCGACGAACTGAACACGTGCCAGCCTGTAGAGCTGTTGACGATGACAGGCAGCGGAATGGCGATGCTGTTTTCGCCTTCACCGGTAATATGCCATTCGTGTGAGTCCTTGATGTGCTCAAGCACCACCTCCTTGGCCGAGAACCCCTGCGCCTTCATCGCCGGCATTACAGCCAATAGCAGCAATGCCATGCAAAGCAGTCGTTTGATGTTGTTTCTATTCATTTCTTGTTTAATGTCTCAAAATAAGTGTTACTACCATCATCGTCGCGTACATTATTATATATGTAAGGACGAGCGGAACGGCGTCTTCCCTGTTCGGTGACAGGATAATGCACAACAGCGCGCCTGTAGCGACGAGCAGCATGCGTATCGCTGCCATAACAAGATAGAAGCGGGCCAGGTTTTCGGGCGAGCGGGCTTTCACCATGTCGTAGCCCTTGACGTAGGCCAGTCCTAACAGTGTGAAGAACAGTGCAAGCAGAAAAACGACCAGTATTGACATATATAAATATCGTCACCGATGCATCGTCATTTCTGCATTTCTTCTTTCTCTACACAGAGCGAAACCTCGTTCTTCTGCACTTCAACGAAACCGCCAAGTATCTCGAGTTTCTCGTTACCATACTCTACCACGCCCTTCTGCAGGGTTGAGATGATGGGCGCATGGTCATTGAGTATCTCGAAGTTGCCCTGTGAGCCGGGCACTTTGACGCTTTCCACTTCGCCGGAGAACTCTATGCGTTCGGGTGAAACTATCTTCAGTTTTAACATCTTGACAATTTACGATTTACATATTTACAATTTACGATTTATTTGACGATTTGGATATTTTACAATTTACATCGTATATATTATACGGAATTGAGAAATCAACGGAATTGAGAAATCAATTACAAATTGTAAATCGCCAAATTGTAAATTCCATTACCCCTTCGCAGCCTCCATCAGCTTCCTGGCCTTCTCCTTCGCGTCGTCAATAGTGCCGACATTCAGGAATGCCTGTTCGGGAAGGTCGTCAACCTCACCGTCCAGGATGGCATTGAAGCCCTTGATAGTATCTTCAATAGGAACCATTACGCCAGGCAGACCCGTAAACTGTTCAGCAACGGAGAACGGCTGGCTGAGGAAACGCTGCACACGGCGTGCGCGGTTCACCGTCAGTTTGTCCTCGTCTGAAAGCTCGTCCATACCCAGAATAGCAATAATGTCCTGCAACTCCTTGTAACGCTGCAGAATCTCCTTCACACGCTGAGCACAGTCGTAGTGGTCACGGCCCACAATCAGCGGGTCAAGAATTCGCGACGTACTTCCCAGCGGGTCAACAGCAGGATAAATACCCAGCTCAGCAATCTTACGGTCAAGCACCGTCGTCGCATCCAGGTGAGTAAACGTTGTGGCAGGAGCAGGGTCAGTCAAGTCGTCAGCTGGCACATACACAGCCTGTACTGACGTAATAGAGCCCTTCTTCGTCGAAGTAATACGCTCCTGCATGGCACCCATCTCCGATGCCAGCGTCGGCTGGTAACCTACGGCTGACGGCATACGGCCCAACAGTGCAGACACCTCAGAACCGGCCTGCGTGAAACGGAAGATGTTGTCAATGAAGAACAGGATATCGGCAGCACCGCCGTCCTTACCACCACCATCGCGGAAGCCCTCGGCAACGGTAAGACCCGACAGAGCCACACTGGCACGTGCGCCGGGAGGCTCGTTCATCTGTCCATACACCAGCGTAGCCTGGCTCTTCTTCAGTTCCTCGGGGTCAACAAGCGAGAGGTCCCACTTGCCCTCTTCCATAGCCTGACGGAACTTCTCACCATAGCGAATTACGCCTGACTCAATCATCTCACGAATCAGGTCGTTACCTTCACGTGTGCGCTCACCTACTCCGGCGAACACCGAGAAGCCGTTGTGGCCCTTTGCAATGTTGTTAATCAGCTCCATGATGAGCACCGTCTTACCTACACCGGCACCGCCGAAGAGTCCGATCTTACCACCCTTCATGTACGGCTCCAGCAGGTCAATGACCTTGATTCCCGTGGCCAGAATCTCCTTCTTCGTTGATAGTTCCTCGAAAGCTGGAGCCTCACGGTGAATGGGATACGCGCCCTTCATGTCAAGCTGTTTCATACCGTCGATAGGCTGACCAATGACGTTCAGCATACGACCCTTAATCTGGTCGCCCGAGGGCATCAGAATCGGCGAGCCCACGGGGATTGCCTCCAGTCCACGCTGCAGTCCGTCAGTATTGTCCATGGCCACACAACGCACGGTGTCCTCTCCGATGTGCTGCTGCACCTCGACAATGAGCTCCGTGCCGTTGCCACGGTCTATGCGTAAAGCATCGTGAATCTTTGGCAGCACCTTCTCAGCTTCCTGCCCCTTCGTATCGAAGAACACGTCGATAACTGGGCCAATAATCTGGGAAATGTGTCCGTTAATCTGTGACATAAGCAAAAATTATTTATTTGAAATATTAGAATTTATTGTTCGTTTTAGATTCATAGGTGCAAAGATAATCATTTTTCTCCAAACAAAAAAACATTTTCAGCCAAAATTTTTATTTTTCTTTTTCGGTATGTCGTTCCTGACCTCCCACTCCATCCTCATGATGCCATCAGGTTCATACACGACATTTGTGGCAGGGAGAAACCAGATGTGCTTGTAGGCAACCTTCAGTACAAGTCACCAAGGGCTGACGGCAAACAGCACTTTACCATCGATGAACAACTGATCAGTGAGTTTGAAGAGCTGGAGGCACACCTGTTTGACTGCTGTAACATATATAATAAAGTACGCGTATGGGCAATCTTCGGTAACTCACTACTTGCCTGATAGGACAGGCAAAAAAGTAATCAGGTTACGGCATTATACTTAGTTAATCTAAGTTAACGCCACTTTTGCAAAAGTCCCATGACATCACAATTCCTACTTTTTGGTAACTATGTCACCAAAAAGTGCCTTCTTGTGGGAATGTTTTTTTCGTTGTACCTTTGCAGCGTCAAAACGAACAAATAACAATTAAACCAATAGAATTATGAAACAGATTGAGACAATTAAGAGTGGTAAGAACTACAGCGCTGTAAGCGTAGGTAAGATGAGTGAGATTATTGAGCACGTGCTTCCCATGGGGCCGAACGTAACCATTCAGGGTAAGGTGTTCGCTGGTCAGGCTGTTGGTGCCACGGGTAGCGAACTGAGTTTCCAGACGCTCGTTCCTGGTCAGGATAGCGGCTTCTTGCACACCCACAAGACTCACGAGGAGCTTTACATTATCCTGAAAGGCGATGGCCAGTATCAGGTAGATGGCGAGGTCTTCCCTGTCAGCGAGGGAACCATTATCCGCGTAGCTCCCGATGGTAAGCGTGCGCTGAAGAACACTGGAAGCGAGAACCTCACCATGCTCTGCATCCAGTACAAGGCCAACGCCTTTACCGAGGCTGACAGTCCTATGACTGATGGTGTCATCCTGCAGGAAGAACTGAAATGGTAAGCGAAATGTATGAACAAGCAATTCAATTTCTGAAAGACCACAAAGAGATTGCCCTTGCAACCTGCGAGGGCAATATTCCTAAATTGCGCATCTTTCAGATCATGAAGCAGGAAGGGCATGTGCTCTACTTTGCCACCTCTGCCAAGAAAGCAGTTTGGCATGAATTGCGACAGAACCCGAATGTGGAAATCTTAGCCTATGAAGGAAATATCTCTGTACGCTGTTCAGGCATGGTAAACTTCAACGTCGAGGATGACGTGAAACGATGGATATACAACAATAATCCCGTACTGCCTCGTCTCTATACGAGCTATGACCTTTTGGAATACTTCTGCCTGCCAATAGCAGAGATGGACTATTACGACTTATCACCTACTCCACCCGTATTCCAGCATTTCGATCTCATTGCAGGCGAAATAGGCAATGGTTTCGTTGGTGAGAGATACAAGGTTATTCCTGCTCCTCGACAGTAATAAAGTTAATCCGTAATCTTATTTAAGGTTGCGGATTTTTTTACATCAAATGCGGCGGTTTCCTACCAGCTTCAGCGAACTTTTTTACCCAGTTCGCGCATGAATTGTATATTGTTTTCCCGAGATTGCTATAACTTTTTCCCGAGATTTAAGTTACTTTTTCCCGAGATTCAGGGTGAGAATCTCGGGAAAAACACATAAGAATCTCGGGAAAAATTGATAACAATCTCGGGAAAACTTATAACAATCTATCGTCCAACAAGATAAAAAAGCACGCCGAAGAGCAAGGAGTGCCCTTGCAAAATGGTTGGATTTTCCTTGCTTTTTAACTCAACTTTCTGATAGTCATATTTCCTAAACTAATTTAATAATTGCTGCAAAAAATAGCAAATTTGCAGGAAATTCAGTAATTTTGTCCCTAAGTATTTCTATGTTTGTGATTATATTCGTTTTACAATGTTGAAGAAGATTATCAACCCCTGGCGCAACAATCCGCAATACCATTGTTTCGGCTGTTGTCCTGACAATCCGATAGGACTTCACATGGAGTTCTATGAGGATGGTGACTATATCGTGAGCACATGGCATCCAAGCACCCACTATCAGGGATGGGTGAACACGATGCACGGCGGCATACTCAGCACGCTGATTGACGAAGTGAGCGGCTGGGTAGTCACCCGTAAGTTGCAGACCAGCGGCTACACGGTCCAGCTGAATGTAAGGTTCCGCAAGGCTGTCCCGACAACGGAACCAGAGCTGACCATCCGGGCACGGGTGACCAAGCAAGTGCGTAATCTGGCCTATATCAATGCGGAGATTATTAACTCAAAAGGAGAAGTATGCAATGAAGGCGAGGCCGTCTATTTCCTGATGAACCAAGAGAAGGCCAAGGAAATGGGTTTCTTGCATTGTGATGTAGAGATTCCGGCTCGTATGCCTTAGTAGAGATACCGTTGCTGCTATTGGTCATCATTCCTGCATTGGCAGTTTACAAATTAACAAAAGAACAATGAAAATAATAGACGACAACCTGATCAACGGCGTGGTGGAGCAAGCCAAACAGTCACCACGGCTGAGGATGAACTACAACTTCCATCAGAGTCTTGATGAGAAATGCCACCGATTCCTCAATTGCCTGGAGCCAGGCACATTCATTCCAGTACATCATCATCCGACTAAGGCCGAAACGTTTGTAATCCTGAAGGGAAAAGTCAGGGTTTCTACCTACAATGATGACGGCGAGGTATTGGAGTCCTGTGTCATCAGTCAGGACTGTGGAGTCTATGGTGTTGACATCCCTAAAAACGTGTGGCACGGATTAGAGTGCTTGGAACCCAGTGTTCTCCTGGAATGTAAGGAAGGCCCATTTGTCGAACATGAAATTGACGGGATATTGGTTCTGCAATAAGAACAATAATGATAGTAAATGAATGTAAGATGGAGAAAGAACGCATCGTGATAGCAAACAGGACCTGCACGGTTTACAAGTCAGGACAGTCCGGTTACCTGCTGCTTCAGCCTATAGACGAGCACGACTTAGAGGTGCTGGATAACGAAATGGAGACTATACGGTCTTTGACCGACAAACCGTTTACACTCGTTGCGTTCGAAATAAAAGACTGGCAGACCGAACTTACCCCATGGGCTGCACCGGCAGCATTCGGGAAGATTCCCTTCGGTGATGGTGCAGATGTTACGCTGGCCTACCTGCAAGACACGTTGATTCCAAAATTAGAGCAGATGAAGCTGTACAATAAGGGGACGATGCAATGTCTGTTAGGTGGTTACTCTTTGGCAGGATTCTTCGCCTTATGGGCAGGCTGTCAGACGCCCGTCTTCCATGGTATTGCCGCCGTATCACCATCCGTCTGGTACCCTCAATGGATAGAATATGCTGAGGCCCACCAGCCACAGGCCCATGCAGTCTATCTCAGCCTTGGCGACAAGGAGGAGAAGACAAAAAATCCTGTTATGGCACAGGTCGGCAACTGTATCCATAGGCAACATGAACTCCTGACGGCACACGGCATCAACACCATTCTTGAATGGAACCCAGGCAATCACTTCCAGCATTCTGATGAAAGAACAGCCAAAGGCTTTGCCTGGCTCATGAATCATTGACAAGCAGTATGGAACGAAGCCATTATTATCATGGCTCTCATTCTCCAATTATCGTTACAACCAACTCTCTGGAACCACCGAAATTGCGGTATTCACAGAAGTAGATGCCCTGCCATGTGCCAAGATTCAAGCGTCCATCAGTAATAGGAATGGTGATGCTGACACCGCTCAACGTGGATTTGGCATGAGCAGGCATATCATCGGCACCCTCCAGCGTATGTTCGTACTCTGGACGATTCTCAGGAACCAGTCGGTTGAAGATGGTTTCCATATCCACACGAACATCCGGGTCTGCATTCTCATTGATGCTCAGTCCGCAACTGGTATGCTTCGTGAAGATGTTCACAATACCAGTCTTTGGCAGTTTTGGCAACTGGCTCAGAATTTCACTCGTCACCAAATGGAAGCCTCTGCGTTTCGGCTTCAGGATTATCTCAATTTGCTGTACCATATCAGTTAATTGTCATTGATATATGACTTTGTTGTCATGTCATAGTAGAGAGCTTCAAGTTCCTGTAGTGTCAACTTCTCCACAGAATGTTCGATGATTCGTATCAGTTCATCACGTCTGAAATCATCTGACTGTCCGAAATGCGCCATAATTTATCTATTTATTTTGAGTTTTATAATGCAACTATCGTTGTTCGAGAGTACCACGATTGGTTTCCTTTCCAAATCAGGACGGGAAACCTTCTCACATGAGCAATAGCGTTGTCGAAATCTATGATGCCGTACATCAGCAGAACCTCCCTAAAACTTCAATCACCTTCACCCAGTCCGTTTCTGCCTCGAAGCCAAACTTGTCGTCAATCCCCACGTTGAAGTAGAGTTTCACTTCGAAGTTCTGGAAGCTGGTCTTACCTACTTCCGGATTCTTATTAGCATAGTCAAAAAGGATGCCTTCCTCTGCAAAATGGCTCCGATACATGGCCATCTGCTCATCATAACAGCCGCTCCAGAGAATCATGCAGATATCATTACGGTTAGTCATCAGCTGCAAGGCCTCACGGGCATACGGATAGAAATCGAAGGTCTCCTCATTCTCATAGCAGGCCCGCAGAATTGTGTCATGAATATCTACCACGACGTAGATCTTCTCCCAGTTCCTCTCCTTCTTTCGGTTGAAGGCAACCTCAAAAGCCTTTCCTATATCCATACTACAGCTTTTCAAAAGTTCTTATCAGATGAAAAAACAGCTAAATCCTAATTATTCTTATTTTATCCTGCAAAGATACTGATTATTCCGCATTTCTTGGTACTTTTGCCATCATATTTAAATGTATTTATGCAAACGGCACAATAAAATGGACGTAACAGAGCTTCACGACGAAGAGAACCTGCTGGTGCAGATGCAGGACAGATGGGAAAACTACGGCAGTCTGGATGCAATTGTCGATACCCACGACCCGTTCACCCTTGAAGGTGCACCGAGATTTGAACTGTCAGAGAAAATTGACAGCCTACTGAGTCATGCACTCACAGATGATGAAAACCTGCTGCTTCGCCAGACGCTCGGCATGGGCTGCAGGCAACGCTCCGTAAAGAGTCTTGCCCAGCAGATAGGAACCACCCAGAAAGCCATTCAGGAAAAGCTCGTTACGATTGTTGAGAAACTGCGTCATCATGACGATTCCATCGAGCTCTGGAAATATCTCAACCAATAATAACGGAGCAGTGATTGACTATTCCCAAAGCAAACAATACATAGAAATCAAATAAGATGCAGGAATGCGAAAATGTCGTGGGCGATATTTTGTTAATCATTCTTAAAGTCTTAGATAAATCGCTTGCGATATAAATTATTCTTCTTACCTTTGCATCGCAGACGACAAAAATAAGTATCAATAAATAAAACAGATTATGCAAAAGATTTATGATTTCAAGGCTTTTTCAAGCAAAGGTAAGGAGATTGATTTCTCTCAGTTCGAAGGTAAGGTATTACTGATTGTCAACACAGCCAGCAAGTGTGGATTCACCCCTCAGTTCGCAGGACTGGAGGAGTTGAACCAAAAGTACAAGGACAAGGGCCTCGTCATCATCGGCTTCCCCTGCAACCAGTTCAAAGAGCAGGATCCAGAGGGCGACGAGAAGATTGAGGAGTTCTGCCAGCTGAACTACGGCGTGACTTTCCAGATGATGAGAAAGGGCGATGTCAACGGAAAAGACGCACAGCCCATCTTCGAGTATCTGAAAGCCCAGGCACCCACCGAGGAATACAAGGGACTGAAGGCAAAGGCTACCCATGCCTTGCTGAAGACACTGAGCAAGAGCGTGGAGAAGGACAGCGACATCATGTGGAACTTCACCAAGTTCCTAATCTCAAAGGATGGTGAGACTATCAAGCGCTTTGCACCAACCACAGAGCCTAAGGACTTCGAGAAGGACATTGAGGAGATGCTGTAAAAAAGTAAAAGGGTAAAAAAAGTAAAAGGGTAAATGCACGCAGAATTACAGCTTGACAATCAGATCTGCTTCCGTCTCTACACGGCAGCAAGACTCATCACGCAGGCCTATACACCGATGCTCACGGAGCTGGGAATCACATACCCACAGTATCTCGTTCTGATGGTACTGTGGGAGAAGGACAATCAGCCAGTGAACGACATCGCCCATCGGCTGGTACTGGAGACGAACACCGTCACTCCCCTACTCCAACGCATGGAGAAACTGGGTATTGTCAGCCGTAAGAAGGGTGAGCAGGACAAACGTCAGCAGATAGTCAGTCTGACAAAGAAAGGCCGCGATATGGAGGAACAAGCCTACAAGATTATTCCTGCAGGCATGGGCGAAACAATGAATGCCTGTCCGCTCCACCTGGATGACTATACCCATCTGACCGGTGAACTTGACTCTATCATCAACACGTTAAAGAAATAAACAATAAGTTAAAACAACTATGTTAGGCAACTTTTCTTATTACAATCCCACCAAGCTGTATTTTGGTGATGAGTCTTTGAATTTCCTCAAGGACGAACTGAAGAACTATGGCCCCGTCGTGATGCTGAACTATGGCGGCGGCAGTGTGAAACGCAACGGCATCTACGACCAGGTAGTAGCCATCCTACGTGAGGCTGGCAAGACCATCGTGGAGAATCCGGGCGTAATGAGTAATCCCACGTTGGAGAAGCTGAACGAGGGCGTGAAGATAGCCCGTGAGAACAGCATCGACCTGATTCTGGCTCTCGGTGGCGGTAGCGTCTGCGACTACTCCAAGGCCGTGGCAGCATCCGTCTATTACGAGGGCGACTACTGGGATCAGTTCTGGCTGAAGCAGCAACAGCCCGCAGCCAATCAGCGTCTACTGCCTGTGGCCTGCATCCTGACCATGGCGGGCACAGGCTCGGAGATGAATGCCGGCACGGTGATTACCGATGCAGAGCACACATTCAAGGTAGGCCATGTGTTCGACAGCCGCCTGATGCCGAAGTTCTCCATCCTGAATCCAAAGTTCACGATGACCGTACCCGAAAACCAGATGAAGGCTGGCATCTACGATATCATGAACCACATCATGGAGCAGTATTTCAGCGACTTCGATGACAACACCAGCGACTACCTTTCAGAAGGTCTCATGCGCAGTCTGATTACCGCCTCGCGCATCGCCGTGAAGAATCCACAGGACTATGAGGCCCGCTCGAACATCATGTGGACGGCCACCTGGGCACTCAACACGCTCATCGGTTTGGGAAAGAAAGAGGACTGGATGGTTCACATGATTGGCCACTCCATCGGTGCCTGGACACATGCGCCTCACGGCTACTGTCTGGCTTCCGTCTCTATGGCCTATTATCACCGTGCCATGAAGCCCGGTCTGGCCAAGTTTGTGCGCTTTGCCAAGAACGTTTGGAATGTCAATGCCGAGGGTAAGACCGACGAGCAGATAGCCGAAGCTGGACTCGAGGCGCTGAAGAACTGGATGTTGGAAATTGGCCTGCCTCTGACCATCAGTGAACTTGGTGCCACAGAGGATATGATTCCCGGCATCACCGAAGGCACCATCTGCTATCCTGCCGGATATATGGACCTGAAGCCCGAGGACGTCACGGCAATACTGAAAGCATCAATGAAGTGAGCTATGAATGGTGGACGTGGATCGCGGGCCGTAGGTGCCGTAATCGTAGGCATTTTCGTATTCCGCGATCCTGTCACATTCTGGCGGCTATTCTTTCTAACGACGCTTATTGCATCTTGACGTCTAACAGATAGAGATTTTTAAAGGCCCGAGATATGCAGAAAGAAAAGATGATTTTGTTCCTTCACGGATTCTATGCCAGCGGCCAGTGTGTGCCAGCTGTGGCATTAAGGGAGGCTTTCATAGGAAAGGCTCAAGTGCTGACTCCCGACCTCCAACTCCACCCTAACGAAGCCATAAGGCTCATCCGAGAGATCTGTGACAAGGAGAAGCCCGATGTGCTTGTAGGCAACAGCTGCGGGTCGTTCTATGCACAGATGATCTCACCGATTGTAGGCATCCCTGCCTTACTCGGCAACCCGCACTTCAAGATGTCAGATTTCCTCCGCGAACGTATCGGCAACCATCAATACAAGTCGCCAAGGGCTGACGGCAAGCAGGACTTCACTATCGACGAACAGCTCGTCAGCGAATTTGAGGAACTGGAGGCACATCAGTTTGACTGCTGTAATATATATAATAAGGATCGCGTATGGGGAATTTTCGGTGAGGAAGACACATTGGCACACTTCGAGCCGCTCTTTTTGGAGCATTATACAAACAGCCATCACTTCCCGGGAGGACATACCCCAACGGCTGAGCAATTCAAGACATGGTACTGTCCGCTCATTGAGAAGCTGCTGCTATAAGTTACCCTAACTTCAACAAAAGTTAAAGTTAAAAAAAACCGCTAATCCATTATGAATCAGCGGCAAATTGTTATAGGGTGGTCGAGGTGACAGGACTCGAACCTGCGACAGCCTGGTCCCAAACCAGGAACGCTACCAACTGCGCTACACCTCGATTTT
>ONRS01000057.1 GCA_900320255.1 uncultured Prevotellaceae bacterium | reverse complement strand
TTTCAAAAATAAGTCCGCAATGACTGTTTATAGGCACTGCGGACACATGATTTATGGCTTTTCAACTTTTAGCGGACAGCAATAAAACAAAATGTAGTAATCGACACACCTCTACCGTCAATTCCCATTTCTGCCCAAGCCTTGCGGGCACGTGTGGGACCTAAGTCCGGTCCGCCATGTTTTTTACTACCACCTACAAGCGTGGGGGCAATCTTGTTTGCCATATCTCGCCATTGCTCGGCTCCCGGCCAACCATTAGCTTTCATAAGATCAAAAAGTACGTGACCCACATCCTGAGTCAGTGTCGGCATTGGCTGGGGGAATGTGAAAATGTCAAATGTTGGACAGGCTTATCTCAGAAAGATATAGTCCTGCTCCAATCTTATATTGAAACAGGACTAATATCCTATGCATTTTGATTCAGCGTAATCGAGGGGGACAGTGTGACCCGCCGTTGTCGTGATGTGGTGGCAATTTAGACTACAATTCCCCCGTGGCCTGCCACCTTTAAGACAATAAATATTAAAAGTGGGGGCGGAAATGCCAATCATTCCAAATAGTTTGAGTACTTTTGTAGTCAGAATAAGACAGATTAAGTTTATCTACACCACATTATGGCTACTGCTGTCGGCCACGATGCTCTCGGCCGCAGAGATTAGCGAAAAGTGGTCAAGTGAAATCAACGTCAGACAATAAACAATAAGCAATAAACGTTAGACTATATAGTAAGATGTATAAGGTTTCAGTTGTTACGCCGTTCCATAACGTGGATATGGGCATGTTTCAGAAGTGTGCCGACTCCATGCGCTGTCAGACCATTGGGTTTGAGAACGTGGAGTGGATTATTGTGGTGCATAACTGTAAGCCGCACTATCTGCCGCTGCTCACGGAGATGTTCCGCGACGACGCAAACGTCATCATCAAGGAGCTGAACGACGGCAAGCACACACCCGCCACGCCGCGTAACCACGGGCTGGACTTTGTGACGGCGCCCTACATAGGATTCCTTGACGGTGACGACAGCTACACGCCCGACTGTTTAGAGGTGGTATGCCGCGAGATCAAGGATACCAAGGCAGACGTGGTGACCTTCCGCCGCGAATATGAGCTGGAGAAGGAGAGCCTGCACCCGCACACGGAGAAGGTGATGTGGAACCAGACGGAGTGGCGCATCGTGATGGACCGTAAGGACTTTCAGCAGGACAAGATGTTCACGGGGCTGTGGCCATTCTCCACGTCACGCCTGTTTGACGCCGCATTCCTGCGCAAGCACAACCTGAAGTTCTCTGAGGAGGTGCTGTGGGTGGAAGACGCGTGGCACACGGGCATGTGCCTGATGCTGGCCGACCGCGTGTGCTACCTGCCGCAGTTCATTGGCTACCACTATTACATTAACAGCGGTTCGATTATTCAGGACACAAAGAAGTCGATGGACGACCTGTACGACTGCTTCAGGTCGGCATGTATCATTATTGACCAGCTCTCGGCAGTAGGTGTTGACACCAACGATACGGCGCAGACCATGTTCTCGCTGCTGACACGCTACTACCTGGACTCTGACCTGACGGTAGAGCAGCGCCGTACACTGAGCGACATGGTACGGCCCTACCTGGGACAGCTGCGCAAGATGTCGCCCTCGAAGCTCCACTCGCCCGAGGAGTGCTACCTGAGCTACCACCTGTCGAAGGAGGTGCTGGGCAACCCCGATGACCCCCTGTCGAGCCCCACGCTGAAGGACGAGCTGAACGGATGGTCGGCCATGATGGAGATTCTGCGCAACAATGCCTCGACCGACTTCGGCCGCCGCTACCGGCTGGATGAGGTGGAGACGCTGGCCGACTACCAGCGACTGGTGCCCATGACGGACTACGAGAACTACCAACGGCTGCTCAACCTGCAGGCCAACATCGGCGAGAGCAGCATACTGACCGCTGAACCCACACGCCACTACTTAGTGAATGCCAAGGGAGAGCGCATTCCCTGCACCGAAAGCCACCTGCTGCCCTACATGGAGTGCTTTGCCACCACGCTGAAAGGTCACCACAACCTGCTTGTGGCCATTGTGGGCCCGCGACACCAGCAGACCAACGACGGCTGTACAGTGGAGAGTCTGGAGAGCGTCATGGTGAAGAAGTACATGTGGTACTACCACTTTGCACGCGGCAAGCGCCGGGCTGATTTCTCCATGCCCGACGAGCTGTTCTTCAAGACGGAACCGCGCGAGGAGATGCGCACTATTTGCTACTATGCGCTGCTCGACCGCGAGATAGACCGGATTGTTGCCCTCGACACACGCCGGGTGGCCGACATGTTCGAATACATCACCACACACAGCGACGAACTGCTGGAAGAACTCCGCAACACCGACACCCAACGTGCCGCCGAAGTGGCGGAAGTGCTTGAGGGGCAATGGTCAACGCTCAACAATCAACGCTCAACGCTCAACGCTCAACAATCACCGCTCGCCAAGGCCCTGTGGCCTAAGCTGCAGCGCATTGTAGCCTACGGAGCAGGCGAATGCTACAAGGCTACGGCACGCATGAAACAGTTTACCGGACAGATACCCCACAACAACAGCTACTACTATACGGAGGAGACCATCTACGGCCGCGCCGTGGCCGACGACAGCAACCTCTTCGAGACGTTCCCCTCGGGCAACTTCCACGAATATCTGCCAGTGGAAAAGGACAACGAGGCTACCGTCCTCTTTACCGAAGCCAAGCCGGGCACGCCCTACCAGTTAGTGGTGACCAACAAGGCCGGGCTCTACCGTTACGTGACCGACCACATGGTTCGCATACAAGAGACACGTATGGACAAGATATTATTCACCATATTTTGAACGAAATAAAGAAACATGTACAAAGGAAAAACAGTAAGAATAGGGGCCTTGGCGCTCTTGGCCCTTTCGCTGGTTGCCTGCAACCAGAAAAAGTTTAACGTAGAAGGTAACATTACCGAGGCTGCTGACTCCATGCTCTACTTAGAGAATGTGGGACTGGAAGGCATTACGGCCATCGACTCCGCCAAGCTGTCGGCTGACGGCGCGTTCTCGTTCAGCGGGGAGCCAGGCCTGTCGCCCGAGTTCTACCGGCTGCGCATTAACGACCAAATCATCAACATTGCCATTGACTCGACGGAAACCGTCAGCGTAAAGGCATCGTACCCCACCATGATTACCCAGTACGAGGTGAGCGGCTCGGAGAACTGCCTGAAGATAAAAGAGCTGGCACTGAAGCAGATTGAGCTGCAACAACGCTGCTTCGACACACAGCGCACGCTGCCCGCCATGCAGGCACGCGACAGCATCATGCACATGGTGCAAGCCTACAAGAGCGACGTGTCACGTAACTACATCTTTGCGGCACCTGACAAGTCGTATGCATACTTCGCACTGTTCCAGACCGTTGGCGGACTGCTCATCTTCGACCCGCAGGTGAGCCATGAGGACATCAAGGCCTTCGGAGCAGTGGCTACCAACTGGGACATTGCCTATCCCGAGGCCATTCGCACGCAGAACCTGCACAACATTGCCATTAACGGCATGAAGAACGAGCGCATTGTGCAATATAACAACCAGCAAATCATTGACGCCTCGCAGGTGCAGGAGTCGGGTATCATCGACGTGGCACTGCCCGACAACAAGGGCACGGTGAGACGCCTGTCGGAACTGAAAGGCAAAGTGGTGCTCTTCGACTTCCACATGTTTGCGATGGAGGACTCACCCAAGCGCATTCTCGCACTCAGAGAACTCTACAACAAATTCCACGACCAGGGACTGGAGATATACCAGCTCTCACTGGACGGCGACGAGCACTTCTGGAAACAGCAGACGGCAGCACTGCCCTGGATATGCGTGCGTGACCCGCAGGGGCTGAACTCAAACATTCTGGTGACCTACAACGTGCCGGCCGTGCCTGAGTACTTCCTCATTGACCGCCAGAACAGTCTGGTGAAGCGTATGGCACAAATCAGCGACTTAGAGGCTGAAATAAGGAAACTGCTGTGAGAGTGGAGAGTGGAGAGTGAAGAGTGAAGAGTGAAGAGTGAAGAATGAAAAATGAAGAATTTGCTACCGCCCTCGTTGTACGCCGCATATTATTGCTATGCTGCATGCTATGGAGCGCGGCAGCAAATTCTTCACTCTTCACTCTTCACTCTTCACTTGTAACAGCGCAGTCGTTCTCGTTAGAGACCAAGAGTGACACGCTACACCTGCTGGTACTGAAGACAGACTCGACGGAGAGCCGGTGGCGGCTGCCCTACCCCGTCTATCAGTTCTGCACAGGCGACGTGGACGGCAACGGCAGCACCGATGCGCTGGTCGGTGTGGAGAAAGCCACCCGCTACTACCCCTACGGGCGGCGGCTCTTCATCTTCAAGAACTACAAGGGCCACGTCAGACCGCTGTGGATGGGGTCGAAGCTGGGGGGCGAACTGAAGGATTTCCGCTTTGCCGACGGGCGGGTGCGCAGCCTTGAGGCAACAGCCAAAGGACTGTATGCCGTGGCGGAATATGAATGGAGCGGCTTCGGACTGCGCTTCGTGCGGTTCATCACCGAAAAGCCCACCGACCTGCAAACGGCCGAAAAGGCGTTTGAGTGAAGGACGGAGGGCAAAGGGCAAAGGTCGAGGTACGAGGTGCGAGGTGCGAAGACACGCTCAACCCTCAACCCTCAACGCTCAACCCTTAGACCTTAGACCAAAAATAAACTAAATCGAAAATAAAATGATGAAAAAAATCTTTTTGACACTGTTAGTGCTCCTGTCGGCCATGGCCGTACAGGCACAAGAGGAAGAGTTTGTTGACCGCCGCCATGCACCCATACTGCCTGGACGCGGACACCTGGATCTGGAGGCCATGCAGAAGCACATCGACACGAACATGGACATCTCCAAACTGTCGCTCAGCGAACTGCGCGTGCTGCGTAACGCCTTTGCCGCCCGCCAAGGCTATGCCTTCATGGCGGCGGAGCTGCGTAGCGTCTTCGGAGGCACGTCGTGGTATGAAGAGGTAATGATGAAACGCTTTGATGAAGAGGACAACACCGGGCAGCAGAAACCCCTGAAATACACGCCGGCCGAGACCGCCTTCATCAAGCGCATACAAGCCCGCGAGAAGGAGCTGCTGGCCCAGAACTTCAAGGCTCCTGCCGGAAAGCTCGTCAATACCGACAACATTGTCAACCCATTCCAGTTAGAGAAGATTGAGCCGCAACTGGACGAGGTGCTGGGACACTACGGCTTCGCCATCGTGCCGCAGAAGAAGGAACAGCTGTTCCACATCTACGAGACGAACGACTACCACAACTTCCCCAGCTTTGTCACCACCGACCTCTACCTGCAGGCTTTCCACATGTACTTCGACTGCCTGACGCGTGAGGTGGAGGAGCAGTCGCTCTACCCCGCCATGGTGAAGCTGAGCCAGGAGATGTACAAGGAGATGCGCCGCGTGGCCAGCACCACCAGCAACAACGCGCTGAAGCAGGCTGCCGAGCGTAATGCCACCTTCTATGCCGTCGGACTGAGCGTGCTGACCAACAAGCCCCTGCAGCCCCTCAGCAACGAGTTCAAGGGCTTGGCCGAGAAGGAGGTAAATGCCATCAACATGACCAAGGACAGCAGATCAGAATTCCTTGACTATACCGAACGCCTCTTCCCTTACTCGCACTTCAAGCCCCGCGGACACTACACCCGCTCTGACACGCTGAAGCGCTACTTCCAAGGCATGATGTGGCTGCAGTCGGCACCGTTTAAGATTGACGTCAACGAACACCTGGGCGCAGCGGCACTCATGGCCTCGACACTGTCGGCCAACCAAAAGCTGAAGAAACTCTACGAGAGCGTCAACCAGCCGCTGACGTTCCTCTTCGGTGCGCCAGACAACATTACCGTCTTCCAGCTCTACGACGAAATGGTGAAGCTGGGCCTCACACCTGAGACGCTGTTAGGCAACGACAAGAAAATGAAGCAGCTGCAGAAGGCTGCCAACGCCGTAGCCAAGCAGCAGACGCGCATCGTTCCAAGAGACATGCCAGAACAAGAATATGTGGTCAACCTGATGCCTCAGCGCTACATGCCTGATGCCGAGGTGCTGCAGGAGATGCAGGACTACGAGACCTACCCCGTATCGCAGCGTATGTTCCCGAAGGGACTCGATGTGATGGCCGCCATCGGCATTCCGTCGGCTGAGCGAATACTGCTGGAGGAGCTGAACGAACAGCAGCAGTGGAACGGCTTTACCCCGGCACTGGAGCGCATGAAACAGCGCATGAAGGAAATAAAGTGGGACGAGACGGTGGCCAACCAGTGGGTGAACTCGCTGAAGGTGCTCTGCCAGTCACCCTCAACCCTCAACCCTCCGCTCGGCCCGCAGGGACGCTTGCCAGAGCAAGAACCCTCAACGAAATACCCCTACTTCATGCTCACCCCGCAGTGGGAAAAGAAGAACCTGAACACGGCACTGGCATCGTGGGCAGAGCTGAAGCACGACGCCATTCTCTACGCCAAGCAGCCCATGGGAGCTGAGTGCGGCGGCTACGGTCCCCCCGACCCCATCGTGAAGGGATATGTGGAGCCGAATATAGGCTACTGGCAGCTGGCCATCACCCTGATAGACGCTACCGAGACCCTGTTGAAGAAGTATCACCTCGACACCGAGAAGACGGCCGACATCAGCAACCGCATGCGCGAAGAGGCCCAGTTCCTGCTGAACTGCAGCCAGAAGGAGCTGAGCGGCAAGAAGCTGAGCAATGAAGAGTATAACCAGATAGAGATTATAGGCTCTATCTTCGAGAACATCTCGCTCGACCTGCTGCGGCAGCCCAACCAGGAATTCTACGACGGCTGGAACGACGTAGAGGGTGCCGACCGCTCTATCGCCGTCGTGGCCGATGTGTTCACGGGTACGCACCTTAACATTCCCCTTGACGAAAAAGCCATTCTCTACGAGGCCGTAGGTCCTGCCTACGAGATTTATGTCGTCGTGGAAATTGAGGGCATGCTGTATCTGACGCGTGGCGGCGTGTTCTCCTACCGCGAATTCCGCCGTTCACCGAGCGAAGGCCGCTGGACTGACGAAGAGTGGCAGGAAAAGTTGAAGACCCTGCCGCGTGCCGGTGAGCCTGAGTGGATGAAGGAGATTACCGTCCCCCTGGAAATCCATGATGACGAGACCTTCTTCTACAGCTCAGGATGCTAAGGACGGATAATTTAAATGAGAAATGAGAAATGAGGAATGAGAAATGTGAATGCGGAAATGTAGTAATGAGTTGCGCCAGTGGGTTTCCTTCATTGGTTCATTTCAATTTCTCACACCTCATTTCTCATTGCTCATTTCTATTTCTCATTACTCATCTCTTATTCTTCATTGCAGAATGTCAGGCGCAGACTACCGTCATACTAACGGGTGACATTCTACTGGATCGTGGCGTGCGGCGACAGATTCAGGCGAAGGGAATTGACTACCTCTTCACACCAGAGATAGACTCCATATTTGCCCACAGCGACATTGTTGTGGGCAACTTGGAGTGCCCTGCTACTGACGTCCGCACGCCAGCCATGAAGAAGTTTGTGTTCCGTGCTGACCCGGAATGGCTCTTTGACTTGCGGCGACACGGCATCACCCACCTGAATCTGGCCAATAACCACTCCGTTGACCAACGGCGAGGAGGACTGGAAAGCACCATCGAAAACTGCCGCCGGGCCGGCATAGTACCCATCGGTGCAGGGCCCAACATGGAGGCCGCCGTGCAGCCTGTATTGCTTAATAGCCCCCTCCAAACCTCCCCAAGGGGAGGCACTAACAATATCCCCCCTCGGGGGGACGGAAGGAGGGGTGTCAACATCTGGCTCTTCGCCTCGCTCCAACTGACGTTAGAGAACTTCACGTACCTGCCTGACGAAACCAGCGTGTCACAGGAAAGCATTGACAGCCTCTGCCAGCGCATCAGCCGACTGCGCAAAAGCGATCCGACGGCATACATCATCGTCAGCCCCCACTGGGGCATTGAGCACCAGCTGGCACCCTACCCCCTGCAGCGCCGACAGGCACGGGCCATGATTGATGCCGGGGCGGACATCGTTGTAGGTCACCACACCCACACGCTGCAGGCCATTGAGAACTACAAGGGAAAGCCCATCTACTACAGCATTGGCAACTTCATCTTCGACCAAAGCAAACCCATCAACACCCGCACTTGCATGGTACAAATAAGAATCGCCCCCACTTCCACAGAAGTAGAGACGATTCCCTGCTTCATCAGGCATTGTGCGCCCCACTTAGAAACTCCTTAGCCACGACTTCAGCTCGGTGAGCATCTCCGTGTGGTAGGCAAACGATGTGCGCAATCCCCAGCCGTGGTCGCCCGTCGGGTAAACATGCAGCACGGCAGGCACCTTGCTGGCGTTTAAGGCTACGTAATAACTCACCCCGTTCAGCGGCGGCACTACATGGTCATCGTTACTCAGTACAATGAAGGCACGCGGTGTCTGCGGCCTCACCTGCTTCTCGTTACTGTACTGCTGCTCCTGCTCTTGTGGTGCATTAGCCCCTAACAGGAAGTCGTGCGACCCCATGTGGGTGAACGTCTTGTCCATCGTGATAACGGGGTAAAACAGAATCTGAAAGTTCGGCTTCGCGTCGCCTGTGGCATGCGTGGCAATGGTGGAAGCCAGATGTCCGCCTGCCGACGAGCCCATGATGCCCACTTGCTGCACATCGATGTTCCATTCTGCTGCATGGCGGCGCACCAGTCTGATGGCCTCCTCGGCATCCTCAAAGGGAATTTCCTTCACTCCGTGCGGCATACGGTACTTCAGCACCACGGCAGCAATGCCCATGTTGTTAAAGACAGGAGCCCAGTCAACTCCCTCATGCCCTATGGCAAGATGCGTATAGCCGCCTCCCGGGCAGATGACAACCACACGCCCGGTAGGTGCCACCGTCTGCGGCAGAAACACCTGGACATACGCCGTGTCCTTAACATCACTACTCACATGTGGCGCTCCCTGCGGCCACAAATCAATTCTCTGCTGTGCCTGACTCATCATTGCAACGGCCAAAAAGGCCAGTGTTAATAATCTTTTCATAAGTTCAATCATTATTTGTGGCCACAAATATACAAAATAATGCACAATTCACCATGCACAATTCACAATTATTTATTACCTTTGCAGCAATAACTTTAAATAAATAGAAAAATATGGAGAAAAGAGAACTGATGATGAGAGCCATTGAGCTTTCAGAAAATAGTGTGAAACGTGGCGGCGGCCCGTTTGGTGCCGTCATTGCCCGTAACGGTGAAATAGTGGCAGAAGGCTCCAACTGCGTAACGCTGTACAATGACCCTACGGCCCATGCCGAGGTGACAGCCATTCGTAATGCTACCAAGCAGCTGGGTACCTTCGACCTCTCGGGCTGTGAGATATACACGTCGTGCGAACCATGCCCCATGTGCCTGGGGGCCATCTACTGGGCCCACCTCGACAAGATCTACTATGCTAACGACCGCAAGGACGCTGCACGCATAGGCTTCGACGACGACTTCATCTACCAGGAACTGGAACTGAAGCCCGCCGACCGCAAGAAACCCAGTGAAATCTTCATGCAGAAGGAGGCCAGCAAGGCCTTCGACATGTGGACGGAGAAAGCAGACAAAACGGAATATTAGCTTTGTTTGCGCGCACAAAGCGTTGACATAGGTCAAGAATGAGGCAGTTTTTCTCGTTTTTGGCCTTTTTTTGTTGCAGGAAACTGAAAAACGCTGTACCTTTGCATCGTCAAAAGTTAATAGATTGTTTTAGGTTAGTAGTAATATTTATAGTTTTAGGTTTTTAGTTATTGGTAAGAAGA
>ONRS01000127.1 GCA_900320255.1 uncultured Prevotellaceae bacterium | reverse complement strand
TAATGAATCGTTCTTCCTCAATAATCCGCTTCTCAGTAGAAACAATGATTACGATGGGAGCCCGTATTTTGAATTTGTGAGATAATTGAATGGTTGAGAATAATCATGCATGATAAAATAATTTTGACGATGTCTATAATCTTTTAAAGGAGCATGACACTAAGTATTATAAAGTGTTTTATGGATTTGCATATTTTCAATATTGCAATTGTTGGTGCATATAAGAAACCAGAATATATATAGATAAAGCAATTGAACTTTGTTATACTTCGAATGATGCAGATTTGTTTCTGTGTCCAGAAATATTAAATCTCGGTTTATTAAAAGTGAAATATAGCATCTACAAATACCTCAGTTTCTTCATCAGTCTCCCAAGTTCCGAGTAAGTATAATCTCTTCCTTCTTTCAACGTCTCTTCTACAGACCTATTCGCATTGACCATAGCCTTTTCAAGACTACCTCCGTTGCGCTCAAAATAACCATGAAGCCCCTTGGTCTTGATGAAGAACTCTATCGTCTTTCGATACTCGACACATTTGTTCAAGTCTTTGAGCAATGGCTCATGTTCGTCGTATGGACGTGAGGTGTAGCGGAAATAGTAAAGGAAGAACAGTTCGGTGCGGCGGTGAGTCTCAAAGAACTCGACTTCGCAGTAGATGCCTTTCTTGGTTTGTTGATAGGCTTAGCGTACTTTGCCTTTAGCTTCTGGTATTGTGAACGCTCTGGTTCCTTGTCCTTCGTGTCCATGTCGATGATGCAGAAGATATGACTGTAACCCATTGCCACACCCTCTGCAATATGCTGGCGTACAAGGGCATTATAGACTCGTGAAGCACATTCGCCTGTCTGCTTCTCTAATAGCGTGTAGTCAGCACCGCTTAGTTGCAGCACTTCTTCACGGATGTACTCGTCCATATGGTCGTAGCCCCGCTTGTCACGCAGATAGGCATAAAGGTCATCCACCTTTGAATAGACGCCCCAATCAGTATCCCACAGTTGAGCGACTGCCATTCCAATATACATCATCCAGCCCAGCGAGGCAGAGGGATAGTCCTGAAACTCACGTATGCCGTCAGGGATATAGGCCTTTGCTATCTCTTCCCATTTCTCTTCAACATCAGGACACTCCGGTTGCCTTTCATCGACCTCCTTCATGGAAAGCAGGTACTGATGTTTGTATTTTACGAGAAACGAGGTGCGAGAACCCCGCACCTCGTAAATTGAACGACTGTAAAACTTCAGTTAAAAATGGACTTTTTGGCCATTTAGCAAACCTCAAGGTTGTCGTATTTGGCCATCCAGATGCTGAATGCGATGCCTACTAAAGACATTGTAATCATTGAAACTGTTGTAAACATAACGATACCTCCTATTTTTAAAGGTGAATAATTGTGGTGCAAAGGTACTCCTATTTTTGTCGTGAGGCAACCATCGGTTATGAATAATCCGACGGTCTTTACTTCACGTTTTACGCATTACAGCTATTGATGTTTTCGATAGCCATGCGATTTTGCAAACAATAATTTTGCTATTCTTACGGAAATGACTACCTTTGCAGCCAACAAGCAAACAATGTCAATATGGAAATACGGCAACTGAGATACTTCGTCAAACTGGCAGAGACGCTTAACTTCTCTACCGCTGCAAAGGAACTGTTTATCACTCAGAGCACTCTCTCGCACCAGATTCTGCAACTGGAGAACGAACTTCAACAGCCTCTCTTCCTAAGAAACAGCCATGAGGTATCGCTCACAGAGGCTGGACAGACGCTGTTGCCTTTGGCCAAAGAAACGCTACACTCGGCTGACAATTGCCTCTTACGACTGGAGGAACTGAAGAGTCTGGCTGGTGGTGAATTGAATATTGGCGTTACTTTCTCCTTTGCTACCATCATGGCTGAAGTCGTCACGGCGTTCCTACGCAAATATCCTCATGTGAAGGTAAATGTAACGCAGTCAACAATGGCAGAGCTTATGGCACAACTTGAAAACCATGAGCTCGACTTTGTACTGGCATTCAAACCATTGGTTGTTAATCCTAAGATTGACAGCCAGATACTTTTTCACCACCGTCTGGCTGCTGTCGTCAGCGAGCACCATGCCCTTGCCGGCAGAGACAGCATCACGCTTGAGGAACTGCAACGCTATGACCTCGTCATGTCACGCAGGGGGACTCAAGCCCGCAATGTGTTCGACAGTGCTATTGCAGAAACTGGCTATCAATACCGGATTAAGGTGGAGATGAACATGGTGTATCTGCTCTTTAAGTTGCTGAGAGAGTCGAACTATGTGACTGTCCTCAGCGAGAGTACTGTTGCCTACGAACGTGGACTGAAAGCCGTCCCCATTGTTGATGATCATGCCGAAGAAAAGCAGATGGAGGGATGTATCCATCTGCTGAAAAATACCTATATGAAGAGATCTTCAAAAGAATTTATCCGTATGCTCAGCGAAAGCATCAGCAAATTCGCATTGTCAGACATCATTTAACTGCTATGAGTAGCATCGTTCTTTCCATATTCCCAACCGCATCTTCCGGTACATTGTCTATGCGTATATCTGCATCAGCCTGCCGGTGAGTCGTTATATGCCGCCGTCGGTTTCAGGTATGTAAACGATAGTCAGTGGGGAGGTCACCCGATGAAGCATTTAGTGTGGTAATTGTCTTCTTCTAAATTCAGAGCAGGTAATGGCAGTGGCTATGGCCACGTTCAGGGAGTCGGCAGTGGGGCCTTGGTGGAAATCGGGAATGAGCAGTCGGCGGTTGATGCGCTGGCGTATGGGCTCGGAGATGCCGTTGCCCTCGTTGCCCATGATGATGATGCCGCCGGGGGTCAGCTCTTCCTCGTAGATGTTGCGACCGTCGAGCAAGGTTCCATAGGTGGGGATGCCGGCTGCTTCCGCCTCGTCGAGCAGTACGTGCAGGTCCATATAAATAATATGTACGCGCGCAATGCTGCCCATGGTGGCCTGCACTACTTTGGGTGCCCATGCATCGGCGGTGTCGGGGCTACAAAAGATGGTGTCAATGCCAAACCAGTCGGCTATGCGGATAATGGTGCCCAGATTGCCCGGGTCTTGTATGCCGTCGAGCGCGAGGGTGAGCGTGGAGGGTTGAGTGTGGAGCGTGGAGGGTTGAGCGTTGACGTTAGCGTCAGGAATGCGGAACACGGCGAGCACACCCTGCGGGTGCTGCAGGAAGCTGAGGCGCTTCACGTCGTCAGCATCGTCAAACGTCATAACCGGCTCAAAGCCGGCAGCCATGAGGTCGCCTACTACCTTTGGCCCTTCAGCCACAAAGAGACCTTCGCGTTGGCGGTATTTCTTCTGTTCCAACGAGCGAATAAGCTTTTGTTGTGCTTTTGTAATCATGCCTATAGAGTCTGTTTTTGCGTTCAAAGGTACTGCAATTCGCCGTAAACGCAAAATAAATTATTATAATTTTGGTGTTTTGCTCACTTATTTGTAACTTTGCACTCGTTTTTTAAAGGACATAAATAACATTGCAATGAATATTTCGTATAAATGGTTGAAGGAGTATGTTGATTTCACGCTTACACCGCAGGAGGTGTGCGACGCGCTGACATCAACAGGACTCGAAGTTGACGCACTTGAAGAAGTGCAAAGCATTAAGGGTGGCCTGAAGGGACTCTACGTGGGCAAGGTGTTGACCTGCGAAATGCATCCTGACTCAGACCATCTGCATGTGACAACTGTTGACTTGGGACGTGACGTGCCGTCGCAGATTGTCTGTGGAGCACCTAACGTGGCTGCAGGCCAGAAGGTTATCGTTGCCGACCTGGGTTGTGTGCTGTACGATGGTGACAAGGAGTTTGTGATTAAGAAGTCGAAGCTGCGCGGCGTGGAGTCGTGCGGCATGATTTGTGCGGAGGATGAAATCGGCATAGGAACTTCCCACGCTGGCATCATCGTGCTGCCCGACGACGCTGTGGTAGGCACTCCGGCAGCCGAGTATTATCACTTGGAGAGCGACTGGCTCATTGAGATAGACATTACGGCCAACCGGGCTGATGCGCTGTCTCACTGGGGTGTAGCCCGCGACCTGTATGCCTGGCTGAAGCAGAACGGCTACGAGACCACGCTCCACCGTCCTGCCTGTGACGACTTTACCGTTGATAATAATGACCTGCCCATTGACGTGGTCATTGACAACAAGGAGGCTTGCAAGCGCTACGCCTGTGTCAGCATAACGGGCTGCGACGTGAAGGAATCACCCGACTGGCTGAAGAACAAGCTGACCACGATAGGGCTGCGCCCCATCAATAATATTGTGGATATTACCAACTACGTGATGATGGCCTACGGACAGCCGCTTCACTGTTTCGATGCCGACATGGTGACTGGCCACAAGATTGTGGTGAAGACCATGCCGGAGGGCACGCCCTTCCAGACGCTCGACGGTGTGGAGCACAAACTGTCTGACCGTGACCTTGCCATCTGCAACGCCGAGGAGCCCATGTGCATAGCAGGCGTCTTTGGCGGTAAGGGCAGCGGCACCTATGAGACCACTCACAGCGTCGTGCTGGAGTCGGCTTACTTTCATCCCACGTGGATTCGTAAGTCTGCCCGTCGTCATGGCCTTTCTACTGACGCCTCGTTCCGCTTTGAGCGTGGCATTGACCCCAACGGTGTCATCTATGCCCTGAAGCAGGCAGCCATTCTCTGTAAGCAGCTGGCTGGCGGTAAGGTGTCGATGGAGATTAACGATGTCTATCCCGAGCCGATGCAGAACCCCGTTGTCGATTTGAAGTACGGCTACGCCCACTCGTTGATAGGCAAGGAGATTCCCCACCAGACCATCAAGAGCATCTGTGAGTCGTTAGAGATGAAGGTGCTCAGCGAGGATGCCGAGGGCCTGCAGCTGGAGGTTCCTGCCTATCGTGTTGACGTGCAGCGTCCTTGCGACGTGGTGGAGGACATTCTGCGCATCTATGGATATAATAATGTGGAGATTCCCACACAGCTGAAGTCATCGCTCGTCATCAAGGGCGATGAAGACCAGAAGCACAAGCTGGCTGACACCGTGAGCGAGCAGCTGGTGGGACAGGGCTTTAACGAAATACTGAACAACTCGCTGACCAAGAGTGCCTATTACGGTGAGGCACAGGACACGCTGGTGCACATTATGAACCCGCTCAGCAGCGACCTGAACGTGATGCGCCAGACCTTGCTCTACGGCGGACTGGAGAGCATTGCCCACAACGTGAACCGCAAGAACGGAAACCTGCGCTTCTTTGAGTTTGGCAACGTCTATTACTTCTCTCCTGAGAAGCAGAACGACGATGACCCCATGCAGGCTTACAAGGAGCAGTACCACCTGGCCCTCTGGGTAACGGGTAAGCGTGTGGAAGGTTCGTGGGCTCACCAGAACGAGGACTCCTCCTACTACGAGCTGTCGGCCTACGTGGAGAACATTCTGCGCCGCATAGGTGTGGAGCCGGGCATGACGGTCAGGAAGAAGTCTGACAGCCCGTTGTTCTCGTCGGCCATCGTTATTGAGAATCGCGGAGGAAAGAAACTGGCCGAGATGGGTATTCTGGCCAAGAAGACGCTGAAAGCGGTGGACCTCTCGCAGCCTGTCTATTACGCTGAGCTGAACTGGACGGTGCTGATGAAGGTGGTGCGTAACAACAAGGTGCTCTACAAGGAAATCTCGAAGTACCCCGCCGTGAGCCGTGACTTGGCGCTGCTGGTTGACAAGAGCGTGGAGTTTGCCCAGATAGAGCAGATAGCCCGTCAGACGGAGCGTAAACTACTGAAACGCGTTGAACTGTTTGATGTCTATGAGGGTAAGAACCTGCCCGAAGGCAAGAAGTCGTATGCCGTCAACTTCATTCTGCAGGATGAGCAGAAGACGATGGGCGACAAGCAGATTGACGCCATCATGCAGAAACTCATTCAGAACCTGAAGAAACAGCTGAATGCGGAACTAAGGTAATATAAAAATCGAAAATCAGTAAATCGTAAATATAATTATGGGAAGAGCATTTGAATATCGTAAAGCAGCAAAGCTGAAGAGATGGGGCCACATGGCCAAGACATTTACCAAGATTGGCAAGCAG
>ONRS01000036.1 GCA_900320255.1 uncultured Prevotellaceae bacterium | reverse complement strand
TGCTGTTATAGGTATAGCTAGTATATTCCTCATCATACGGATCACCTCGTTTAATTATCCGACCTGCTTTATCGCGCTTAATTACAATGCCATCACCTCCTAATGCTTCTCCATTTTCTGTTACCCACATTCCATCTTTGTCAAACCCCAGATTATATTCTGAATCATCATTTTTCCAAATACATTGTTTTACTGGTCCGCGTAACTCGTATAGTCCCAGTTCGCCTTTGAAGTTGACGTTAATTGTGGCCTGTGTCGTTGTGGTCGGCTTCTTTCTTGGTGAAGTCGTCGTAGTCCGCTTGTTTGGCTTGCGCTTCTGCGCCGTTGCTGTCTGTGCTGTTCCTATGAATAGAATAGCAGCCAAAGCAAAAAATAATACTTGTAGCTTTTTCATAGTTGTATATGTTCTAATTTGTTAAACAAAGATAGTCCTTTTTTACTATGTTGAATCATTATTGTACTACATCGATAACCTTACTACGGGCTTTACTATAGCCAATCACCCCATCAGGATTATAGATAGTAATACTACCTCCTCCAGACATAATATAATTGTTGTCAACATCAACGCATACTTTATAAAGACTAGGCCAGATTTCTGTCCATCCGAACTTGGATAATCCTGACTTAATGTATTTTCCTTCACTTAAACACTGTGGATTATTAAATGCACCTACACGATAGAAATAATAGCGTCGAGTGAAACCATCATCATTGTTAAGAATATCGCCTTTCCAGTTCGGCCAGAACTCGTAAAATTGAGAGTCTATAGTAGGTGGAATCTTTGTGTACTCTTCCCATGCAGAAGGTTGAAGCATATTCATACGATAAATACGACGCTTGCATGATACATACAGATAATCTCCTCTACTTGTGAAATAGTTTATAGAAACTTTATGCCATCCATTATCTTCAGTTCCTTCAGATACTATATAGGATTGTCTCGTTAAATCAAAAAACGTTTTTTTCCCCGCTTTATCCAAACGAATAACACCAAATAGATCTTTTCCATTCACCCATTCTCTAACAGGATACCATACACTACCATCAGAACCAATCTCCATGCCAATACCGTTACGTGTAATATCCACTAGTACAGATTTCATATTTTTAACATCATATAATTCCATACTACTACTATGAGTTTTTATCAATGCGAAGTCGCCATTTGTTCTATATACTTCTTCCCATTTGTCACTGCCATAATACTTATTATTCGCTAAGATTCCTACTTTATATGGATAATCACCATATTTGAAGATAAATTTCCCTCCAGCAATTGATATCTTATTGATAATATCACGACGCCCCTCATATACATTGGCAATTCCTGGAAGCAAGGTGCTTACTTCACCTGTTTGACGGTCAATTTTCATAACAGCATTGTTGGGTTTTTTTTCTACAAAGTAAATGTACTTAGAATCTATGCAAAAGTCATTTACTCGTGCATTATAGAATGCAACCTCCTTAACAAAACGTTCAGTCGATGTTCTTTGTGGCGTGTGGGTTTGTACAGTTGTTCGTTTGTTTGGCTTACGCTTCTGTGCCGTTGCTGTCTGTGCTGTTCCCATGAATAAGATAGCAGCCAAAGCAAAAAATAATACTTGTTTTTTTTTCATAATTATAGTTTTTAGGTTTTTATTTGTAATAACCTGTCGGCAAGACGGAGCCTGCCGACAGGGCATAATGGAACATTTAGTTGATTTTGATTGTTGTTAAATAAAAGGCGTTGCTGGCAAATGTATAGTTATCGGAAGATACTTCTATTCTTGCATTAAGACAGTAAGGATTCCTTAAGTAGAAATCTCTTATGCGGAAAGTTACATTGCGTGTTTCATTATTCAGAATAGAACATGTCGTACGCCACACTTCTTCAGTTCCATCAATGCTGACGGACAGGCCATCAATATATGGGTCAAATATCCGTCCATTACCATCATCTGCTTCTTCAAAAGCAATTGTGAGTTTACTAAAATCCACACCAGTTTTATTAGTTATTCCAACCGTAGCCAGAAAGTCGTTTCCGTTACGAGAACATCTGGGATAGCTGTATGACATTCTGTCATCATTTGTCCAAACTGCATCTGATGACTTTCGAGAATCAGAGACGGTAGTACTGAATTTAATTGCCGAATCATACAGTACACCAAGTGTATTGGAACCTCCATTTATTTTTAAATTAACATTTTTAAGGATATTTCGAGGTGCGGTGATTTTAATCCTCATTTTACGTGTCTCGTTCTTGCCGATGCTGATATTCGATAATCTCCAATCCCAAGGATGTCCTTCTCCTGTTGAACCTGCAACATTTCCAATAAATTCATTTCCTTCTTCATCAAAGGCACTTGAATCTATCACAAGATCATTCAAATCTTTTCCACTCTTATTAGTTAGGTCGTAATCGACAATGACATCCTTTCCAACATAATGAGCTCTAACATTGCTAACTCTCAGATAGTTACTCAGAGCAGAACTGCCACTATCTCCACCTGTGTCATCATTGTCTTTCTCACATCCTGCGGACATAAGAGGTAACGCACAAATAGCGATGATAAACCATCTCAAAATTGAATACTTGTTCATTTTCATAGTTGTAATATTTTTAAATAGTTAATAATGTTTTTTGCTAATTGTTCATCTTGCAATGGGAACAAAACGGATTTTAACTGTTTCAAGATTTATGCTCCAGTCTGGAACCCAGATGTCAGGCTCTATTAGAACAAATGAAGTTGCTCTTGGAGATACATTATGTACTATGTAACTAAGTCGGGTTGGAAGACCTGCCACTAGCTTTATTGTGCAGTCGCTAACTGTGTAATCTTTGTTGGCTATTTTCACCTCAATACTTTGATTTCTTTCGTATATGTTGCCCAGATTGTCATAAAACTTTGTGGCATAATTACTTCCATGAACCTTAAACTCCTTGACATCCTCGTAACCAATGTTAGTTACCATCAAATCAAGCACCACATTAGGTCCTGATGCAGCACATCGAAGTACCTCTATTTTAAAGTCAGGATGTCCTGTAATAACTTTGATGTTTTGTGCATTCATTTTCTGTGATGCCGCAAATGTTACGATAATCGTGAGCAATGCAATAATCAAGCTCTTTTTCATAGTTTCTCAAATTTTGTTGCCTATTGCTCCCCAAATTCGGCAGGTTAGTAGATAGTGTGCTGCATATAAAATGCGAAAGACGTGGGAGTTCTCTACTGCTCGCTTATCCTTCACACGGGCTCTCGCATTGCCTTGACCAGGATAAGCAACTCGAGTTAGCCCACGTCGTGAAGAATTGTCGAATAACAACAATACACCCAACGCAGACGTTTCGGTTGCGTATCTTCTGGTCTTGAATTTGCGAGATTCGTGTGACGAAGATTACGTTCGTAAACGTCCTTTTTCCAATAAGTCTCGACCCTCTCCAGCCCTTAAGGGCTAACTTGAGTCGCTTGCAAAGGTATAACAAAAATTAATAACGACCAAAAGTTTCTGGACATTTTTCTGTTTCTGTCAGCCTTTGTCTGTTTTTTGAAACGCTATTCTTTTATTGACTGCAAAGTTAAGCAATGATTATTATATAAAAAAAGGAAAATCCCTAAATTGATTTAGAGATTTCCCTATAGTGTTGATGATTTTTTTGTTACTGCTTAGCAGAAATGGCCTCCATGATCTTGGCTTCCAGTTCCTCGCAGAGCTCGGGGTTGTCAGCCAGCAGTTGCTTGGTGGCATCGCGGCCTTGGCCCAGTTTGTTGCCATCGTACGAGAACCAGGAACCACTCTTCTTGATGATGTCATACTCTACGCCGAGGTCAACAATCTCGCCAATCTTGGAGATGCCTTCGCCGAAGAGGATTTCAAACTCACACTTACGGAAGGGGGGAGCCACCTTGTTCTTCACCACCTTAACCTTAGTGATGTTGCCTAAGACGTTGTCGCCCTCCTTGATGGCAGAGGACTTGCGGATGTCGAGACGCACGGAGGAGTAGAACTTCAGGGCATTACCACCCGTGGTGGTCTCGGGATTGCCAAACATGACGCCAATCTTCTCGCGCAGCTGGTTGATGAAGATGCACGTGGTCTTGGTCTTCGAGATGTTCGAAGTCAGCTTGCGTAGTGCCTGGCTCATCAGTCGGGCATGCAGTCCTACTGCCGAATCGCCCATGTCGCCCTCAATCTCCTTCTTCGGCGTCAGCGCAGCCACTGAGTCGATGACGATGATGTCGATGGCGCTGGAGCGTATGAGCTGGTCTGCAATTTCGAGTGCCTGTTCGCCGTTGTCGGGCTGTGAGATGTAGAGATTATCTACGTTCACGCCGAGTTTCTCAGCGTAGAAGCGGTCGAAGGCGTGCTCGGCATCGATGAATGCAGCAATGCCGCCAGCCTTTTGTGCCTCGGCAATGGCATGTATGGCCAGCGTGGTCTTACCGCTGGATTCCGGACCGTAGATTTCGATGATGCGTCCCTTGGGGTATCCGCCCACGCCGAGTGCGGCGTTAAGGCCGATGGAACCAGTGGGTATGACATCTACATTTTCAATTTTCTCGTCGCCCATGCGCATGATGCTTCCCTTACCGAAGTCTTTCTCTATCTTCTGCATGGCAGCCTGCAGGGCTTTCATTCTTTCCTGTTGCGGGGTGAGGGCCTCACCCTCTTCTTTCTTTGCCATATTCTTAATTTACAATTTGACTATTTACTATTTACGATTTATTTTTTTGATTTTACAATTTGATGATTTCTATAGTTCCAGGTCGCCGTCGAACACTTCGTGCCAGGGGAGTCCCTGCTTGTTGAGCTGTTCCATGAAGGGATCGGGGTCGAACTCCTCCACATTCCATACGCCGGGCTTCCTCCAAATGCCCTTGCAGAACATCATGGCACCTATCATGGCTGGTACGCCCGTGGTGTAAGAAACGCCCTGCATGCCAGTCTCCTCGTAGGCGGCCTGATGCGAACAGTTGTTATATATATAATAGGTACGCGTGCGACCGTCCTTCGTGCCCTTGATGCGGCAGCCAATGGATGTCTCGCCTTCGTAGTTCTCGCCGAGGTCCTGCGGATTGGGCAACACAGCCTTCAGGAACTGCAGCGGCACTATCTTCACCTTGGCAGTACCGGTGCCGTCAGCCAAGGGAGCCTCATACTCTATCTCATCAATGCGGCTCATGCCGATGTTCTGAATGACGTCGAGGTAGTTCAGGTACTGCTGTCCGAAGGTCATCCAGAAGCGGGCCAGACGGATGGTGGGGTAGTTCTTGACGAGCGACTCCAGCTCCTCGTGGTGCATCAGGTAGCTCTCACGCGGGCCGATGTTGGGGTAGGTGAGGGACTTGTGTACAGAGAGGGGCTCCGTCTCTTTCCACTCGCCGTCCTCGTAGTAGAGTCCCTTCTGGGTTATCTCGCGAATGTTGATTTCGGGGTTGAAGTTCGTGGCGAATGCCTTGTGGTGGTTGCCTGCATTACAGTCAACAATGTCTAACTGCGTCATCGCGTCGAAGTGGTGCTTGGCAGCATAGGCCGTATAGATGCCGCTGACGCCCGGGTCGAAGCCACAGCCGAGAATGGCAGTCAGACCGGCCTGTTCGAAGCGCTCCTTGTAGGCCCACTGCCAAGAGTACTCGAAGTGTGCCTCGTCCTTCGGCTCGTAGTTGGCGGTGTCTAAATACGAACAACCGCAGGCCAGACAGGCCTCCATGATGGTCAGGTCCTGATAGGGCAGTGCCAGGTTGACGACCAGCTCCGGCTTGTACTCGTTGAAGAGTGCCTTGAGCTGCTCCACGTCGTCAGCATCCACCTGTGCGGTCTTGATGGTGATGGGTGTTGGGTGTTGGGCATTGGGTGATAATAAGCCTTTCTCCTTTATGGCCTCAACAATCTTGTCGCACTTCTCTTTGCGGCGGCTGGCAATGATAAACTCGTCGAATACGTCGGGATTCTGTGCAATCTTGTGGGCTGCAACGGTGGCTACGCCACCAGCGCCAATCATTAATACTCTGCTCATCTTTGATATTTACAATTTAACGATTTACGAATTACAATTTATTTGTTGATTTCTCAATTTCAGCTGAATGAATGCCCAACGCCGCCATGAGTGAATAGCCCAGTATCTCTTGTTGAAAACGACCTCCCGGCATGGGTTGCATGGTGAAGACGGTCATGCGCTTGCTGTCGTCGTCCACGCGGTTGAGCGTCTCGCGTACCTTATTATATATATAGTCATCCTCTGCATTCGGAATCACCATTATCCGCTTGACCTCCTTCCGGGCTGTTATTACCTGTAGGGCATCTATGAAGAAGTCACCATGGCTGACGATGTCCTCTTCTGTCGCATAGGAATCGAAGATGAACTCTCCGAGCTTGTCCTTGAAGGCCTTGCCCGACAGGTCGGCAGCAAAGTCGGAAGGACCAAGATTGTCCATCTGTTTCTTCCCCTTAGAGTGAATGAGTACCACCTGTATCTGGTTGTCGCCAGGACGGAGCCCGCCGTCCAGTGCCACGCAGTCGGCCCATATCGCCATGTTGCCCTTGGGGATACGGCGCTCTATCATCCGCTCAAAGTTCACGATAAGGTCGAACGCAACTTTGTCGATGTAGTCTGCATCGGCCAGAATCACGTTCTCGCTCCATGTTTCGTTTCTGTTTTGTTCGTTCATAGATGACAAAGGTACGCAAAACCCTGCTAACAACAAAATAATTTCTGAATTATTCACATTTTGATGAGTAAAGTATGAACGGGTAAGGGAACTTTTTTGTACCTTTGCAGCAAATTTCACTTAAAAACAACAAAAAAGTAATGACAACATTAACAATTATGATTGTGACGCTCTTCGTGTTGGGCTATCTGTGCATTGCCCTTGAGAGCGTGACAAAAATCAACAAGGCTGCAATAGCCTTGCTCATGTTTGTGGGCACCTGGACGCTCTTCATGATTGCTCCGGAGACCTATCTTCCCACAGCCATCGGCGACATGAAGGCATCAGTCGTCGGCACTACCATTGAGCACCACTTAGGCTCTACGGCTACTACGCTCTTCTTCCTGATGGGCGCTATGACCATTGTGGAGCTGGTGGATCAGAACGGCGGCTTCAATTTCGTCCGTGACACGCTGAAGACCAAGTCGAAGCGCGCACTGCTCTGGCGAATTGCCTTCATGACGTTCATCCTTTCTGCCATTCTTGACAACCTGACCACCTCGATTGTGATGATTATGATCCTGCGTAAGCTCGTCAGCGACCGCATGGACCGTATCATCTATGCCTCGCTCGTCATCATTGCTGCTAATTCCGGTGGAGCCTTCTCGCCCATTGGCGACGTGACCACCATCATGCTGTGGAACAAGGGCGTCATCACTGCTGCCGGTGTCATCATGGAGATATTCATTCCCTCGCTGGTGTCGATGGTCATCCCCGCCTATATCCTCTCACTCTCGCTCAAGGGCGAGCTGGCAGCCCCGCAGGAAGTGTCCGCGACTGAGGATGGCGACGGCCTCTCTGCTGCTCAGCGCAAGGCCATCTTCTTCCTGGGTGTCGGTGGACTGATCTTCGTGCCCATCTTCAAGACCATTACCCATTTGCCCCCGTTCGTGGGCATCCTGCTCGTGCTGGGCGTGCTCTGGACGGTGACGGAGATTTTCTATGTCCGCATTCATCAGGACCATGAGGACACAGCCGACAACCGTGGTACCCAGAAGCGCGTGTCGAAGATGCTCTCACGTATTGACATGGACACCATACTCTTCTTCCTTGGTATTCTGATGGCTGTGGGCTGTCTGGAGACTATTGGTGTGCTGACCATGCTGGGTGAGAATCTCAATGTGTGGTTTAATGGTAACCACTATCTTGTGACAGGTATCATTGGTGTCCTCTCGTCAATCGTTGACAATGTGCCTCTGGTGGCAGGATGTATGGGTATGTATCCTGTTGAGGCTGCTGGCGACATGGCTGTCGATGGCATCTTCTGGCAGCTCCTGGCCTATTGCGCCGGTGTCGGTGGCTCGATGCTGATCATTGGTTCTGCCGCAGGTGTTGTCGTCATGGGACTTGAGAAGATAACCTTCGGCTGGTACATGAAGCGCATTACCTGGATAGCCTTTGTGGGGTATCTGGCAGGCATACTGGTGTATTGGCTTGAGAAGACATTCTTATTTTAAATGAAGAGTGAAGAATGAAGAGTGAAGAATTTTAAATTCTTCACTCTTTACTTTTATTGCAGGGAATCCAGACCCAGAAAGTGGAGCCGTGCCCCTCGCCTTCGCTGTTGACGCCAATGCGTCCGCCACAGCGCTCGGCAATGGACTTGCAGATGTTGAGGCCAAGGCCAGTTCCCTGAACGTACTCGTCGAGTTTGACAAAGCGGTCGAAGACCATTTTCTGCTTCTCCTTGGCGATGCCGGCTCCCGTGTCCTCACAATAGATGTACAGTCCATATTGCTCGTAGCGGTAGCCCACCTTGATGTGACCTTCCTTGGTGAACTTCACAGCGTTAGTCACAAAGTTAGTGATAATCTGCTGAATGCGTCCTATGTCGAGTGTGGTTTCGAACGTGCTGTAGGGATTCTCCTTGATGAAGGTGAGTCCTGGGTCAGTGATGCGCGGCTCCAGCATGAGGCAAATGTCGTCGAAGGCCACGGCAAAATCGACGGGTGCGGGACTGATGGAGTTGGGCCCGTCGGTGATGGTGGATGCCTCGAAGATGTCGTTGATGAGGCGCACGAGCATGTCGCAGGCATTGCGCACAATGCGTATGTACTCCTTGCGCTCCTCGGGGGCTGTGGTCATGCGCAGCACGTCGGTGAAGCCCATGATGGCGTTCAGCGGGGTGCGCAGCTCGTGGGTCATGGAGGCCATGAAGCCGCTCTTCAGCTGGCCGGAGGCCTTGGCCCGCTCGGTGACCTCGGTAAGCTCGCGGCGCAAGAGGGTGGAGCGTGTCAGGTTGTAGGATATGCCCCGGTGGCCTATGATGTGGCCGTCGGCGTCGTAGAGCGGCGTTGATTTCACGTTGTACCAGCTCTCGCCACTGCCCATGGGGTCGTCGGTGAAGTGGAACACGGCGTTCATTTCGGGCTGCCCCAGGCTGGTGTTCGTCAGGTAGTAGCGGGCCACGTCCTGTTCGCTCTCCACGATGTGCGACAAGAAGTCGTCGAAGCTCGTCTGGAAGAACTGGCGGTTTTTCATGGAGTGGTAGAACCAGATGGTCTGGTCGGCTATGTGGCTATGCCACATGTAGAGGCGTCCGCTCTCAACGAGCCCGGTCAGCTGTTCGTCGTAGTACTTCAGCAACTGGTCGGCGCGCTCGTTGTTCTGGCGGTTCACCACGAGCTGGTGGTTGCAGCGGTACTCGTCGGTGACATCGAAGACGGCGCAGAAGTAGTTGATGAGCTCTCCCTTGCTGTTGAACAGCGGATGGACGGTGAACTCTATGTAGCTGTCGATGCCCATGTCGGGGTAGTTCATGTGCTGACAGATGTAGAGGTCGTCGCGGCTCTCGGGGCTGTAGGCGTTGCGGAAGAGCGGAATGTCGAACATGCACACCTTGCGCCAGAAGCGTTCCACCTTGGGGTCCTGGAAACCGCAGAGTGCGCCCATGGCGTCGTTGGCCTCAATGAGGTAGCCGTCCTTGTCGTAGAACGACGTGGCGATGGTGGGCATGTTAGAGAGCACCTGGTAGCGCTTGGCCCGCTCGTAAGAGAGCTGTTCTTCCTCCAGGTCGTGGGTAATGTTGTGGACGGCATTGATGACGTAGGCCGGCTCGCCGTGTTCGTCGAGTTCTACGACGGCGTGCCCCTCAAGCGTGAGCCACCGGGGCTGGCCTTCCGTGCCGGCATTCCAGCGCTTGTCCAGTTCGAGCTTGCGCTCGCGTCCGCTGAGCAGACGTTCCATCTTCTCCCGGAACTCCTGTTGCTGACTGGGGTGTATGCGGCTGGTAAACTCCTGGAGCGTGAGTCCCTCGTCGGGCAGTACGTGGCCATACTTGTTGGTCATGCGGTCGGTCTTGATGTCGTACTCCATGATGTGGAAGTTGCCCATCTCCAGTGCCTTCATGATCATCTGGTTCAGGTCGGTCGATTCGCGGGTTGCCCTGAGGACGTGGGCTTTCGAGACGCGGTAGATGAGCCAGATGACGGCGGCCAGCAGCAGTACGGCGACCGTCGTGTAGAGCGCCTTGGGCGGCGTGCTGCCCGTCACTCTCTCGGGGTGCATCCAGCGGTTCACGATCTGCTCCACCTCGCCTCGTTGCTTCATGCGCGAGTAGTGGTCGTCGATGGCATCTATGAGCTCGCGGTCGCGGCCAATGACGTGTATCTCGCTGATGGGGATGTTCACATCGACCAGGTGCATCTGCGTCATGTTCAGCTCCTTGATTTTCCACTTGATGGGCTCCTCGCCCCAGACAAAGTAGGTATAGTCACCCGCCTCGACGCCCATGAGAGCCGTCTTGGGCGACTGGAAGTCAATCTTGTCGAGGTAGGAGGAGTCTTCGGCCATGAAGTAGTACTTGGAGTAGTCTTCTGGCTTCATCACGACCCCCTGACGCACCAGCCGGTGAATGCTGATGATGCCGGTGGTGTCCTTCAGCGTAGCCGCCACGATGCGGTTGTAGTTGATGATGTTGCGCGTGATGAAGTAGTCGCTGCGGCCGCTGTATCGGCGGGCGTTGTCCAAAATGAGGTCGGCCTTTCCGCTCTCGAAGGTCTTGACGGCGTTGCCCCACTCCTTCATGACGAAGCGGTAGGGAAGGTCCAGCTCCTTGAAGATCTGCTCCAGAATGTCGATGTTCGAGCCGGCCGGCTCGCCCTGGTCGTTGAGGAATTCGTAGGGGGCCTTGTTCCAGTCGCAGGCTACGATGATGGGCCGTTCCTTGCTGTAGCCCTTGATGTCGTGGGCGCTGAGGGCAAGGGGTAGCAGGAGCAGCAGGCAGATGTGGAGGAGCCTGAAGCTTCTCCCTGTAAATCGGGGGTGTTGTTGCGTCTTGTTCATGGCTGTTCAAATGATTTTCCGTCGTTTAATGTCAGTAGCCGTGCAGGGCAGGGTAATCCATACCGTGGTGCCGAGTCCGCGCTCGGAGTTGATTTCCAGCGTGCCGCCCATCTGGTCGATGAGTTCCTTGCAGATGCCCCAGGCCAGTGTCTTGCTGTTGTTGTTGCGCTGGCTGATTTCGTGGTGCAGGTGTTGCAGCTCGTCGGCATCCATGCCTTCGCCCGTATCCTCGACCGATATCAAGAGCTTGCGGCCAATGTAGTCGTAGCGGGCACGGATGGTGCCGTCCTGGGTGCTGTGGGCTGCCATGGTGCAGATGCGCTCAATGACCAGTCCGAGGTTCGGTTCGTCTATATCGACGACGAGTCGCTCGTAGGGACTTTCCACAATGTAGCGTACGCTGTCGCGGCTGTATTGAGCCCAGCCTTGCTGGCAGTGGGCTTTGAAAACTTGCGCGAAGTCGGTGGGCTGGGGGTTGATTTCCACCATGTGGGCCTCGAGGCGCGAAATGTAGAGGATGTTGTTGATGAGTTCCAGCAGCTGCTGGGCGTTGTTCTGTATGATTTCGCTGTTGCGGCCTTCCGTGTCGGGATGCTCCTCGTCGAGCTGTGCTGCCAGTTCCACCACGACGTTGAGCGGGGTTCGGATTTCCTGCAGCATGTTGCGCAGGAACTTGTTTTGCGTGTTCTCTATCTCCTGCGCCTTCAGCGTCTCTTCGCGCAGGAGGCTCTCGGCCTTCTTCAGTTCCGAAATGTCCTGGCAGAAGCCGAAGTACTCCTTCACCTTGCCCTCCTTGTTCAGGACGGGGTAGAGGCAGAAGTGCAGGTAGAGCGTCAGCCTGCCACGTGCACGTATGGTGGTCTTGATGTCGGCCGTCTGCTTCTTGTTGATGCAGTCGTCCATGTCGGAAAGCATGTGCATGCCCTTGCGCTGGTGGCGGTTGTCAATGAACGTCATGCAGCGGGCCTGCGTGAGAACCAGCTGCTGGCGGCCTATCTGGTGGTAGATGGTCAGTGTGTGCTGTTCGGGCGAATAGCTTGCCAGACGCATGGTGCCCTTCTCCAGAATGTAGTTGATGTTGGTGACGTAGCGGCTCAGCTCCTTGTTCTTCTGCTCCAGCTCGTCTTCGACCATGGCGAGCTGCTGCTGCTTCTGCACCATGGCAGTGACGTCGCGGCAGAAGAGGAAGGTGCCCAACGGCTCGGCGTGGTCGCCGCTGACGGGTGCTTTGCGCTGCTTGATGCTTTTGCGAAGCTCGCTGATGCGTCGCTGCACGTCGTCGTAGTTGAGCTGCAGGTCGTCAATGTGCAGCCCGGTCCACTCCAGGATGGTGCGCGCCTTCTGGTTGATGCCCGTCAGCCGTCCCTCCTTGTTGAAGAACAGAATGCCGAGCATGGGGGTGTTGAAGATGGACCAGTAGCGCAGCTCCAGTGTCTCGGTGGCGCGTTGCTGTACTTGCTTGCTGGTGACATCCTTCTTGGTGCCTATGATGACGGAGGGGCGTCCCTCCTTGTTGCGGCGCAGGACGGAGAGCGTCACCAGGAAGTCGTGCAGCGCGTCGTCGCCGTCCTCCGAGTCGATGGCCTTCAGCTGCAGGGTGAGGGGCGAGGGGTGCTGGTCGTTGTCGGCCTGCTCAATGTTGCTGATGGCTTCCTTCAGGCGTTGGAAGTCGGCGGCGGGGTAGCGTTGTGCAAACTCCTCGGCGGTGTAGTGGTAGAGCGGCTGTCCGTCCTCGTCGTGCCAGGTGAAGAGGCGCGTCGTCGTGTCGAAGGTCCACATGCGCAGCTTGCTGGCTCCCATGATGAGTGCCAGTCGCTTGTTCTGACGGCTGTTCTGCCGATTGATGCGTTGTGCCTGCAGCCTATAGACGATGACGTAGGTCAGCAGGATGAGCGTCAGCGCGCCCACCAGAGCCACGACGTACCACACCCACTGTGGCAGCTGCTTCTCCTGGCGTTCGGGGTAGAACCACTTGTTCTGCATGGCCAGCAGCTTCTCGTCGGTGCTCAGCACGGTGTAGATGCTGTCTAACTGAGCCAGCAGTGCTACGTCGTTCGACATGAACTTGTACTCTCCGTGGGGCATGTTCACGGGGGTGATGTTCAGGTTGTCTATCTGGTACTGGTGAATGATCCACTTTAGCGAGAGCGTGTTCCAGAGTATCTGGCCCTCCTCGTTGACGCTGAGCGTGCGGATGGCCTCGCGTATGTCCTTGGTGGGAATGGCGTTCTCGCTCCAGCCGAAGTCGCCCATCAGGCGGTGAGCCAGGCTGTTGTCGTTGACGATGACCTTGTGCTTGCCCAGGTCTTTGAAGTTGTAAATCTCTATGTCCTTGCTCTTCGGCGTGGCCACACTCTGGGTAAACAGCGTGATGGTGTTCTGGCCGTACTGTCCGTACTCGTCGTGGTAGCCGGCCGAGAGGGCCATGGTCAGGTCGGACTTGCCGGCCTTCAGGTCGTTGAAGGCTTCCTGGCGTGACGTCAGCTTGATGGTGTAGGGAATGCCGAGTTCCTTGAATATGAGCTTGATGAGTTCCACGTTGAACCCGTCGGGCTCTCCTTTCTCGTTGAGGAAGCAGTAGGGCCAAAGATCCCAAACGTCTTCGTAGATGAGTGGATGCTCTGCGGTATAGGTGCGTTGTGGCTGCTCTTGTGCCAGCGCATTTAAAGGTAAAAAGGTAAAAAGGTAAAAAGGTAAAAACCGTTTCACCCATCCCTTCACCTTATTAATAGTATGTATGCTCATATTCTTTTTCCCCTTTTACTTTTTACTTTTTTACCTTTCCCAATATTTCACAGGGAATGCGGAACCAGAACGTGGAACCCTTGCCCAACTCCGACTCAACGCCGATGGTACCGTTACAGCGTTCCACAATGGCCTTGCAAATGCTTAGTCCCAGTCCTGTGCCCTGTATGTAGTCGTTGAGCTTGACGAATCGCTCAAATATTCGTTCGCGGTCTTCCTTTGCAATGCCGGTCCCAGTGTCCTCGCAGTAGATGTAGAGCCCGTCCGGCTCTGCCTTGTAGCCTGTTTTGATATGGCCCTGCTGCGTGTATTTGACGGCATTGGTGACAAAGTTGGTGATGACCTGTCCTATGCGCTCTATGTCGAGTTTCGTAATCAGCGACGCGTAGGGGTTGTCGCAAATGAACTCCACAGATGTCTCGCCCACACGCTGTGTCAGCCCCGTATAGAAGTCGTTGAACTCTTTTGCGAAATCAATTTCCTTGATGTTCATAGACAGTCCGTTGCTCTCAATGGTCGATATGGCCAGGAAGTCGTTGATGAGCCTGAGCAGCATGTCGCAGTTATTGCGTATAATACGCATCATTTCGAGTTTCTCGTCAGGCGAGTCAATGGCCTGCAGCAGGTCGCTGAAGCCCACTATGGCGTTCAGCGGGGTGCGTATTTCGTGGGTCATGTTAGCCAGGAACACACTCTTCATGCGGTCAGAGTCGTTGGCGCGCTCCGTCTCGCGGCGCAGCATTTCCTGCTCCTCCATGAGCAGAGTCACGTCGCGTATCAGTCCGAAGTAGCCTGTCTGCACTTTGTTTTCGTCATACTCAGGAATCTTCATCAGGTTGTACCAGTGCACCTTGTCGTCTTTCTCCAGCATGTTTTTGAAGGGACGGCTGATGATGATGCTCTCTTCTTTTTCGTCCATGGGCTGCGTGAGTCGCTTGATGGCAATGTCCTTTTCGTCAGTTTGCAGCGTGTTGGTAAATTCCTCGATGGTCATCTTGGCAACCGTGTTGTGCAAGTCGCTCATGAACTCAATGCTGCCCTCCTTGAACGTTGTGTGCCAAACGTGCATCTTACTGTTCTCCAGCAGGTAGTGCAGTTGTTCTTCGTATTGCTTAATGTCGTGGTTGGCCTTGAGAATGTTCTTGTCGTTCTCTCTGCTTTGCAGATAGAGGTTGCGCTCTTCGGTCACGTCACGTACGGCCAGGGCAATGTATTTCAGCTTTCCCTTGCTGTCAAACATGGGGTGTACGCGTATTTCCACGAATTTGTTAATGTCACGCTTGGGCAGTTCCAGGTGCGAGCAGAACCAGGACTCCTCCGGGTGTTCGCTGCTGACGTTGAAGTGGGCCAGGTCGTAAATGGGGGAGTCGTAGAAAAGACGGTCATAGCGCTCCTCGAAGTTGCATATTTCCCTCATCATCTTATTACATTCAATGAGCCGTCCTTCGGCATTGTAGAACGACAAGCCGACAATGGAGTCCTCGAACAGTTGCTGGTATTTGTCGGTCATGTAGTCGTTGCCCAGCCTGATGTGTTCCTCGTCAGTCTCGTCGGTCATGGTGAAGATAATGTTAGTGGGATTGCCGGCCCTGTCGTTTTCCACTGCGGCATGGTTCTTTATGAAGTGCCATACGGGCTCTCCGCCCTTATAGTTGGTGTTGAAGCGGTACTCCAGCGTGTCCTCCTGCTTTTCGCCATAGCGCAGTGCCTCTACAAAATTGTCGTAGGCTTCGCGGTCGTCAGGGTGTACCATTTCCCGGGCTTTCTTAAGTGGTAGCCCGTCAGCGGGCAGCCGTTTGTCGTGAACGTTGTGGAAAATGTTCTCCTTGAGGGCCAGTGCCACGATGAGGTGTTCGCTGTGGCCTATGGCATGTAGCATGATTTTGTTGACCTCCATAGCCTTGGCGGTAGCTCTTGCCACTCGTTTTTTGACAAGATAGCGTATGCCAACAGCCAGCACAATGATGATAAGGAGTACTATCATTGCGAGGCTGAACAGGGTTATGCTGGTATAAGTCGTCATGTTCATCCGTGTTCTTTGATCTTATATGATTTGTTTCTTCTTTTCGCTGCTGATGAGCTCGCACGGAATGCTGACCCACGCAGTGGTGCCTTTGCCTTTCTCTGATGTTACCTCGATGATGCCGCCCATGAGTTCTGTCAGACCCTTTACAATGGGCAACAGCAGGCCTGTTCCAAACTGTTCTTCGTTCTTGTTGCGGCCAAAACGGTCGAAAATGTGGGGCAGCACTTCTTGGCTGAAGCCCCTGCCAGTGTCTTCGATGGTGATGTTCAGCGCTCCCTGGCGGTATTCGTACTTGGCGCGTACCATTCCCTCCTTGGTGTAGAAGATGGACATGGAGGCAAGTTGCTCTATGATTTTGCCCGTCAGTTCTTCGTCGATGACTACCGTCAGGTGCTCGTAGGGGTTCTCCACTATGGCTTTAATGTCTGGCTTCATGTTGGCGCTCCACCCCATGTGGCAGTGGGCATCGAAGACTGCCGCAAAGTCGGTAGGTTGCTTCTTAAGTTCTATCATTTTGGCATCAATGCGCGAGATGTAAAGAATGTCATTTACCAGATTAAGCAGCGCGTTGGAGTTCTTCTTAATCTCTTCGGCAAAGATATGCTCGTCATCGGGGTCGTGCTCCCTGTCGAAGAGTTCGGCAAATCCCAAAACGTTCGACAAGGGGGTTCGAATCTCGTAGCTCATGTTGAGCAGGAAGGCATTCTTGACCGTTTCAGCCTCCAGTGCCTTCTGTGTCTCGGCCTTGAGACGGTTCTCTGTGTTGATGATCTTCGTGTCGTTACGGCTCATGCCGAAGTAGTGGGTGATGCGCCCGTCATTGCCATAGACAGGCACTCCGATGAAGGTCAGCCAGATGTTCTGCTGTCTTTGGTCCTTGAAGACGGTCTTGAGCCGTTCTTCCACCTTCTTGATGCTGCAGTGGTCCAACTGGTTCATCAGACGCCGCGCCTTCAGACGACAGTCGGGGTGTATGCAGTCGAGCGCCCTTATTTGCGACAGCTCGTACTGCGGCAGATTGAGGTCGCTGGTTATCTGTAGCGAATGCTTATCGGGCAGATAGGTCATGATGCGGCATTCGGCCGTTTGCAGGGCCAGGTTGATGTTTTCTATGTGTTTTTTTAGTTCTTCGGTAGTTTTCTGAAGTTCCCGCATGGACTCGCGTTGCATCTTGAATGACTCTACCAGGTCGGTGGTGTCACGGCCTTGCAGGAAGAACCCCAACATCTCGCCAGACTCGTCGGAGATGGGGTAAAGCATGATTTCATAGTAAAGTTGTCCCTTACGTTCTACCGACATGGCCTTGCGTCCTTCTATCACCATCGCCTCTATATCAATCAGGGTGGTGCAGTGGGTTTGCTCCAGCTGCTTGATGTCTGTATGTTCGAAATAGCTCACCTCCTTAAGATGTTGGCGGGCATTGATGAGTGCCGCCTTGTCTTTAATCTGGAATGTGCGACATGCAGAGTCGTTGATGTCAGTGATGATGCCGTTCTCGTCGTAGAACACCATGTCAACAAGTGACGAGTTAAACACGTTCTGGAATGTCAGCAGCTCTTCGCGTTCGCGCTCCCTGCGCTGTTTCTCGTAGGTAATGTCGCGTTGTGTGCCCAATATGATGGTGGGCACGCCTGTCTCGTCACGTTGATAGACCGACAGCCTTATTTCGTAGCGTTTTTGCTCATCACCGTCGATGCCTTTCGGCCCGTGAATGAGTAGGGTGGCGGTTTCTCTCACTCCGTCCCTGACCGAGAAAATAACTGCTCTCAGCTCCTCAAATTCATCGCGGTCGAAGAAGCGTGAGAAGTCTATGGGCGTGTATTCGTTTTCCAACTGGCCGTCAGTGCTGATGCGTTGGTATTTACGTGTAAGCACGTCGTATGTCCACACGTAGGTTTGTTCTGAGCGCAGAATGAGTGCCAACTCCTGATTATGGTGGTGAATGGATCTTGACTCACGCCGTTCTATATGGTGATACAGTCTGTCATAGTAAATCAGAGCGCCACCCGTCATGGCCAAGATGAGTATAACCGTCAATGCCGCAAGGGGTATGACGATGAGCGTCTGACTTATGATGGTGGTTAGTAGTATAGTTATCGACATATTGTTTTTGTGATATAGAGAGGGAATGATATCAGATGATTTCTGCACTTCCGTAGCAGCGGTGGTGCTCTTTGTCGTAGATGACGCAGAACTGTCCGGGTGCCACACCGTGTATGGGGCCGTCAAGGGTTTTCAGGGTGACGGGTGATGAGTGTTGGGTGAGCATGCCCCTGTGGAATTCTGGCGTATGGCGAATCTTGAAGGTAATCTCTGCTCCGTGCTCCATGTCCCATGCCCCGTCATTCGTCATGTCGAGGGTCAGCCAGTGAATGTCACCCACCTGGAACTCCTCACGATAGGCGGCCGAAGGGTCGTAGCCGTGGCTTACGTAGAGCACGTTCTGCTCCATGTCCTTCTTGACGGCAAACCAGGGACCGCCGCCGAAACCCAGGCCGTGGCGCTGGCCGATGGTGTGGAACCACAAGCCCTTGTGCTGCCCAATCTTCTTGCCTGTCTCTAACTCCACCACGTCGCCTGGCTTCTCGCCTAAGTAGCGCCGCACGTAGTCGTTGTAGTTGATCTTCCCGAGGAAACAGATGCCCTGCGAGTCCTTGCGCTTGGCATTCACCAGGTGCTCGCGTTCGGCTATGGTCCTTACCTCGTCCTTCAGCAGGTGGCCTATGGGGAACAGTGCCTTGCGCAGCTGCCAGTCGTAAATCTGTGCCAGGAAGTCGGTCTGGTCCTTCACCGGGTCCGGACTGGTGCACAGCCATTTCAATTTACTATTTACAGATTTACGATTTACTATTTCTTCCTCTTCCGTCTGCGCGTAGTGGCCGGTGGCTATGAGGTCGTAGTCCTTGCCCCGCTTCTCGTCGAAGGCGCCAAACTTAATGAGCCTGTTGCACATCACGTCAGGATTGGGCGTGAAGCCGGCCTTCACCTTTTCCATGGTGTAGCTCGTCACCCGTTCCCAGTAGTCGTTGTGGCAGTCCACCACGTCTAACTTGCAGCCGTACTTGGCAGCCACGGCAGTAGCCATCTCCATGTCCTCCTCCATGCTGCAGTCCCACTGGTCGCCACCCTCTTCTGGCGCAGCCCCAATCTTGATGTAGAAACAATCGGGTGTGAGCCCTTGTTCCTTCAGCAGGTGCAGTGCCACGGCACTGTCAACTCCACCCGATAACAGCAATGCGATGCGCTTGTCTTGTATTTGTTCCGGTTTCATTCTGCAAATATAATTAAAAAATAAATATTGTGCAAGTTTTTCAGAAAATTTCTCATTTCTCATTTCTCATTTCTCATTATTTTTGTACCTTTGCAGCCCGAAAAGTATAGATGAATTGTTTTCAGGATGAAGAAATTTGAGCAAAATGTTGTCATGGCACCCTTTAACGAGGGGTTGCTGCCACGCGAAAGAACGCGTATAGCCATTGAGCTGTCTGACGTCATGATGAAGATGGCTACCTACATTATTTGCCACGTCATAGTTGAGTACGAAGAGCTGCTGCACCACGACGAACGTCTGTCTGTGGCTCACGGTTTCCTGCAGCGCGTCACTACCACTCACATGTGCAACCACAAACTGACCGAGGAGGGGCTGGTCTATGAGGTGCGCGGTCAGCGTTTTCAGTTGCACGATGAGTATAAGACCATGGCCCTCACGCGCACAGTCTATGAGCACCTGGCCATGTTTTATTTCCTCTATGAGCACCCCCGGACGGCTGCTGAGCGCGACGTGGTATGGCAGAGCTGGCAGCACGACTCCATGAGAAATCTCGTCAAGCTGGTGAATGTAGAGGGCGGACAACGGGTCGAAACCGTGTCGTATAGTCAGGCATGGCGCTATCTGTTTCGTAGCAGAGACATGGCGCAGCTCTACCACCACCTGAGCAAGCACTGCCATCCCGTCTATGACGGGCTGCGGCAGTACCAGTTCCAGTCGGTCTCTGACCAGGGCGACGACGGCATCCCCCTGCACTTGTCCAGCTGTTGTCTGGCCAGTCTCTGTCGCATGTTCCTCAGACAACTGCCGCAGGGTGAGGAAGTAATCCAGGAGCACTTCAGTCAGGAGGAGCAGCAGGTTTACAACGGCTTTATTTCCACCTTCGTCAAACGGTAGTTGCTGCACTGCGCCGTTAGGTCAAAAGCAAGGAAAATCCACCCACTTAATACGTGTATCTTAGCCTATTCGCACGCAAAATTGTCGAATAGGGCGCAAAACTATTTATCGTTTTCCCGAGATTGCAATTAATTTTTCCCGAGATTCTCATACATTTTTCCCGAGATTCTCACCCACAATCTCGGGAAAAAGCAACATGAATCTCGGGAAAAACTTATAACAATCTCGGGAAAACATTATTCAATACCTTTTTCAATTGAGTAAAAAACTTCGCTGCTGGTGGTGCAACTCAGTAGCAACAAGGTGTAATTTCCTGCCTGATGATAAGGCATTCCCTCATCTTTGCAACCGGGTTGCAAAAGAAAGACCGTAACTTTGCAGCCGAAAACAATAAAAAGAAGAAAATATGGAACATCATCATCATGAACATCATCACCATGAGCATCATCATGAACATCACCATGAGCTGAGGGGACAGCTCGTGCTGATACTGGCAACGGCCGTACTGCTCGTTGCTGCAGTCGTTATCGAAAAGAATGTGCAACTGTCCACGTGGCAGCTGCTGTTGGTCTATCTTGTCCCTTATCTGTTAATAGGTCACGACACGCTGAAGGAAGCAGCCGAAGGACTGCTGCACGGCGAGGCACTGAACGAACACTTCCTGATGTCCATCGCCACCATCGGGGCGCTGTGCATCGGGTTCCTGCCAGGAGCCGAGACGCAGTTCCCGGAGGCCGTGTTCGTCATGCTGTTCTTCCAGGTGGGTGAATTGTTTGAGGGCTATGCCGAAGGTCGCAGTCGTGAGAGTATTGCGCACCTGATGGACATACGTCCTGACGTGGCCAATGTAGTAGGGGAGAACGGCACCGAGCAGAAAGTGGAGCGGCTGGAAGAGGTGCCCGTAGGCTCTGTCATCATCATCAGGCCAGGCGAGAAGGTGCCCTTGGACGGTGTCGTCATGGAAGGCACGTCGGCCCTGAATACCGTCGCGCTGACGGGTGAATCCATGCCACGCAGCGTCTCAGAATGCGACGAGGTGGTTTCCGGCTGTGTCAACCTTTCAGGCATGTTGCGCGTCAGAACGACGAAGAGCTATGGCGAGAGCACCGTGTCGAAGATTATAGAACTGGTGGAGCATGCGGCAGAGCACAAGTCGAAGAGCGAGGCCTTCATCACGAAGTTTGCACGTGTCTATACGCCCATCGTCGTTGTGGCAGCCGTCATTGTGGCCGTGGTGCCCACCTTGCTGGGCGGCGACTTCGCCACGTGGCTCTATCGCGCGCTGATGTTCCTCGTGGTCTCGTGCCCCTGTGCACTGGTTATCAGTGTGCCGCTCACGTTCTTCGGCGGCATTGGCGGCGCGTCGCGTAATGGCATTCTCGTCAAGGGTGCCAACTACATGGACGTGCTTGCGAAACTCGACACCGTGGTCTTCGACAAGACAGGAACGCTCACCCACGGACAGTTTGCCGTAACGGCCGTTCACCCAGAACAAACCGACGAACACCAGCTGCTGCACCTGGCGGCCCACGTGGAGCACTACTCCACTCACCCCATAGGTGCTGCCCTGCGCGATGCCTTCCCTGATGAGGCTACTGACGGCTGTCAGGTGACCGACGTGCAAGAGATTGCCGGACAGGGCGTTACGGCCAAAGTGGGCAGTGACGTGGTAAGCGTTGGAAACACCAAACTGATGGATGCTGTGGGAGCCCGGTGGCACGACTGTTCGCATGCCGGCACCATTATCCATGTGGCCATCAATGGAAAATATGCAGGCCACATAGTCATTAACGACAAGGTGAAAGACGACAGCGCCCTTGCCATTGCCCGGCTGAAGGAACTGGGCGTCAGCAAGACCGTCATGCTGACGGGCGACCGCGAAGAGGTGGCCCGGCGCGTAGCCCAGGAGTTAGGCATCGACGAATACCATGCCGCCCTGCTGCCTGACGAGAAGGTGGCCTACTTCAAGAAGCAAGAAAAACGTGTGGAAGGCGGTTCTACCGCATTCGTCGGCGACGGCATCAACGATGCCCCAGTGCTGGCGCTTGCCGACGTGGGCATCGCCATGGGCGGACTGGGCAGCGACGCTGCCATTGAGGCTGCCGACGTGGTGCTGATGACTGACGAGCCGTCGAAGGTGTCATTGGCCGTACGCATAGCCCGCAGAACACTGGCCATAGCCCGTCAGAACGTTTGGTTCGCCATTGGTGTGAAAGTGGCAGTGCTCGTGCTGGCTGCGTTGGGTCTGGCCACCATGTGGCTTGCCGTCTTTGCCGATGTGGGTGTGACAGTGCTGGCCGTGCTAAACGCCATGCGGGCACTGAGGGTGCGACTTTGACGTCATGATGCTGAGCACCATCTCGTCGGTAATGCCCATGCCGTCGGCACCAATGGCCGTCAGGTTGTGAATGCTCTGGTCAACGCAGTCATCGACGATGCCCTCGGCAGACGAGACGCACTTGCCCTCCATGGAGAGCAGGGCAGAAAGCACGGCAGTGGAAACGCCTGACGTAATTTTCAGGGAACATGACGGCTTGGCTCCGTCGCATATCATGCCCGTGAGGTTGGCTATCATGTTCTTCACACTGCGACAGATGTGCTCGTAGTCGCCGCCCATGAGGTAGGTGATGCCGCAGCTGCTGCCAATGCTGGCCACCACGCAGCCGCAGAGTGCCGAGAGTGTGCCGAGGCTCTGCTTGATGTAGATGGCGGTGAGGTGGGAGAGTGTCAGCGCGCGGATGAGCTCTTCTTCCGTGTTCTCGTTCTCCTTGGCATAGACGCAGACGGGGTTGGTGGCGCAGATGCCCTGATTGCCTGAGCCGGAGTTGCTCATGACGGGAATCATGGCACCGCCCATGCGCGCGTCGCAGGCAGAGGCAGTGCGCGAAATAATGTGGCAGAAGATGCTGTTGCCGAAGATGCCCTTGGAGAGCGGACGGTCAATGGTCTTTCCCAGGTTGTGACCATAGTTGCCCTTCAGCGCCTCGCGTGCTGCGTTCATATTGTAAGTGCGCGTTTCCTGCATAAACCTTATCTCGTCGAGTGGGGCAGTGGTGGCGAAATCATAGACCAGTCGCATGTTCAGTGCGATGTCGTTATCACAAGGCTTTGCACTTTCCCTGGCATCTGGCTCCTCCTTCCCCTGAGCGGGAGTCACAAACCTGGTATGTCCGCCAGAGATAATGGCAGTAGCTTCCTTGTCGCCTGCCTTGCAGGTCACCTCGGCATATAGCTTTTCGCTGATGTTCTGCTTCAGCATGACGCTGATGCGCTTTTCAGCAATGAAGCGCTTGCCCTCTTCAAGTGCTTCGGGTGTCATGTCCTTCAGTACCTCTAACTGGTACTTGCTCTTGCCGATGAGTGCCCCTAAGGCAATGGCGATGGGCAGGCCTATCATGCCTGTTCCTGGAATGCCCACGCCCATGGCATTCTTGATGATGTTGGCGCTGAGGCGCGCCTCAATGTGTTCTGGACGGCAGCCTAACTGCTCAGTAGCCTTGGCAGTACAGAGAGCCACACACATGGGTTCTGTGCATCCGATGGCCGGAACTACTTCCTGATGAATAAGCGCGATGATTTGCTCGCGTGTGTCTTTGTCAATCATGTCGGTGAATTATTTATTTGCTTGCAAAATTATAAAAAATCCGTCATTTACGCTTGATTTATATTATAAAATGACGAAGAGAGAAAATTTTTATGGATTTATGATGAATAATCCGTGCTTTTTTACTAACTTTGCAGTCTCATTTCATGAAATTATAACGTTATAACTCTTTTATGGCTGAAACAAAGAAGATAAAGACAGCCCTTGTGTCTGTATTTCATAAAGACGGGCTGGAAGAATTGCTGAAGAAGCTGAACGAGGAGGGCGTGAAGTTCCTCTCGACAGGCGGTACGCAAAGTTTTATTGAGTCGCTGGGCTATGAGTGTCAGAAAGTAGAAGACCTGACGACTTATCCCTCTATTCTGGGTGGCAGGGTAAAGACGCTGCATCCGAAGGTTTTCGGTGGTATTCTTGGACGTCGTGACAATGCGGGCGACCGTGAGCAGATGGCCAAGTACGACATTCCTGAGATAGACCTCGTGGTGGTCGATCTCTATCCCTTCGAGCAGACGGTGGCCAGTGGTGCTGCCGAGGAGGACATCATTGAGAAGATAGACATTGGTGGCATCTCGCTGATTCGTGCTGCGGCAAAGAACTTTAACGATGTGGTCATCGTTCCCTCAAAGGCTGAATACCAGGTATTGCTGGACATATTGAACCGTCAGGGTGCAGAGACCACCAAGGAGCAGCGCCGCATGCTGGCCACCAGGGCCTTCGGTGTCAGCTCACACTATGACACTGCCATCAATGCATGGTTTGAAAAATAAAAATAGTAAATTAGAATGGGATTTTTTAGTTTTGTCCAGGAAATAGCAATGGACTTGGGAACCGCTAACACCATTATTATCAGTGATGATAAGATTGTGGTAGATGAGCCTTCAGTAGTTGCCCTCGACCGCCGTACCGACAAGATGATTGCCGTGGGTGAGAAGGCAAAGATGATGTATGAAAAGACGCATGACAACATTCGTACCATTCGTCCGCTGCGCGACGGTGTGATAGCCGACTTCTCGGCTTGCGAGCAGATGATGCGCGGTCTTATTAAGATGGTACACACAGGCCACCGCCTGTTCTCGCCCTCGCTGCGTATGGTCATTGGCGTGCCTTCTGGCTCAACGGAAGTGGAGCTGCGCGCTGTACGCGATTCGGCTGAGCATGCCGACGGACGTGACGTCTATCTGATATTTGAGCCGATGGCTGCTGCCGTGGGTATTGGCATTGACGTAGAAGCCCCCGAAGGCAATATGGTGGTTGACATTGGTGGTGGTACTACTGAGATTGCCGTCATCTCGCTGGGTGGCATTGTGAGCAACAACTCCATCAAGGTGGCAGGCGACGACCTGACCGCCGACATTCAGGAATACATGAGCCGTCAGCACAACGTGAAGGTGAGTGAGCGTATGGCAGAGCGCATCAAGATAGCCGTAGGTTCAGCACTGACTGACCTGGGCGAGGATGCCCCTGAGGATTACGTCGTACACGGACCGAACCGTATTACGGCACTGCCCATGGAGGTGCCTGTATGCTATCAGGAGATTGCCCATTGTCTGGACAAGACCGTTGCACGCATTGAGACGGCTGTGCTCTCAGCATTAGAGAATACACCCCCTGAGTTGTATGCTGACATTGTGAAGAACGGCATCTGGCTGACGGGTGGCGGCGCACTGCTGCGCGGACTCGACAAGCGTCTTACTGACAAGATCAACATTCAGTTCCACATTGCTGAAGACCCCTTGCACTGTGTGGCCAAGGGCGCTGGCATTGCCCTGAAGAATGTGGATCGGTTCACGTTCCTCATGCGTTGAGCGTTGAGTGTTGAGTGTTGAGCGTGGAGCGAACTCTGTAGTCCGTAGTCAATGAAAAACCTGTTAGACTTTCTGGCAAAGTATCACCACTGGTTTATCTTCGTCTTGCTCGAAGTGGCCAGTGTGGTGCTGTTGTTTCAGTACAACAGCTACCAGAATAGTGTGTGGTTTTCGTCTGCCAATGCTATGGTAGGCAAGCTCTACGACGGACGGGCGGCTGTGGAGTCGTTCTTTTCGCTGACCAAAATCAACGAGGAGCTGACGCTTCGCAACTTCTACCTGGAACGACAGGTGCAGGAACTGGCAACGGCTTATAGTGACCTGACCAAGGACACCACGAAGCTGGAGCGCCAGGGACTGCTGTTCCTGCAGAAGTACAAGGTGATACCAGCAAAGGTCGTGTCGAACAGCGTTGACAAGAAAGACAACCTGATAACCATTGACAAAGGCAGTCAGGACGGTGTGAAGGTTGACATGGGCGTGGCCTGTGGGCTGGGTGTCGTGGGTGTGGTCTATATGACGAGCGACCACTACTCTGTGGTCATTCCGGTGCTGAACAGCAGCTCGTCACGCATCAGCTGTGCCATTCGTGGCCGCGGCTATTTCGGCTTCCTGCATTGGGCTGGTGGCGATGCCAGTCGAGCTTATGTGGAGGATATCCCCCGTCATGCACAGTTCCATCGAGGAGAGTGGGTGGTGACGAGTGGCTATTCCTCTATTTTCCCTGCAGGGGTCATGGTGGGACAGATAGAGAAGGTGTTCAACTCACCCGACGGTCTTTCCTACCGCCTGCAGGTCAAGCTGGCCACCGATTTTGCCAACCTGCGCGATGTGTGTGTGATTAACGACGAGAGCGTGGCGGAGCAGTCGAGGCTGCTGCGTGCCGCTCAGGATTCCATCAAGGCAAAAGAAAACATTTAAGTAACATGGCTATAGACGCACTGAAACGGTTGGCTCTCTTTATTATACTATGCCTGGCGCAGGTGCTGGTGCTGAACCGCATGCACCTGTTCGGCTATGCCACGCCGCTGCTCTACATCTATTTCGTGCTGCTGTTTCCACGTAACTACCCCAAGTGGGCACTACTGTTGTGGTGCTTCTCACTCGGACTGGTCAATGACACGTTCTCCAACACACCTGGCGTGGCCTGTGCGTCGCTGACGCTGATAGCTGCCATACAGCCATATTATTTGGAACTCTTTGTGCCAAGGGATGCCATAGAGAACTTCGAACCGACGTTGCGCTCTTTAGGCTTTGGCAAATACACGTTTTATTCCATGCCACTGGTGTTGCTCTACTGTCTTGTATTCTTTGCGTTAGAGGCCTTTAACTTCTTCAATTGGGAACAGTGGCTGCTGTCTGCCGTGGCCAGTACGGCACTTACTGCTGTGCTTATTTGGGTGTTTGAATACGCCAAAGGTGGAAAGTTAGCGGAACCCCAGATTTAGCATTTCCTCTATGAAAGACTTTGAGTTAGACAACCGGCGCTTTGTGATTGGTGGTGTGGCTATTTTTATTGTCATAGTCTATATCATCCGGCTCTTCATGCTCCAGATTACGAGCGATGACTACAAGAAGAGTGCCGACTCAAATGCCTTTCTAAAGAAAATAGAGTACCCTTCGCGAGGCATCATCACCGACCGTAACGGCAAGCTGATGGTGTATAACCAGCCGGCCTACGACGTGATGGTGGTCATGAACGAAGTGGGCGACCATCTTGACACGCTCGAACTGTGCGAGGCACTGAACATCACCAAGGAGGACTTTATCAGGCGAATAACCACCATGAAGGATAAAAACAAGAATCCGGGCTATTCGCGCTTCACCCAGCAGATGCTCATTAGTCAGCTCTCTGACAAGGACTTCAGCCTCTTTCAGGAGAAGATGTTCCGCTTCCCTGGCTTCTACGTGCAGCGACGCAGTATCAGACAGTACAGCTACCCCTATGCCGCCCATGTGCTGGGTGACGTGGCAGAGGTGTCGCCTGCCGACATTGAACAGGACGACTACTACATCCCTGGTGACTACATCGGAAAGCTGGGCGTGGAGCGAAGCTACGAAAAACAGCTGCGTGGCGAGAAGGGCATACAGATTTTGCTGCGCGATGCCCATGGCCGTATAAAAGGCCGCTACCAGAACGGTGCACTCGACCGAAAGCCCAAGCCCGGCAAGAAGCTGACGCTGAGCCTTGACCTGGACTTGCAGGCACTGGGTGAGCGACTCATGGAAGGCAAGATTGGCAGTATTGTGGCACTTGACCCCAAGACGGGTGAGGTGCTTTGCATGGTGTCGTCGCCCAGCTACGACCCTCGCATGATGGTGGGACGGCTCCGCTCAAAGAACCACGCCATTCTGAGCCGCGATGCCTGGAAACCCCTGCTGAACAGAAGCATCATGGGTGTCTATCCGCCAGGCTCCACCTTCAAGACCTCGCAGGGACTGACCTTCATGACAGAAGGCATTCTTCATCCCACAGAGACGCGCTACCCCTGTGCGCGTGGCTTTAATTTCAAGGGACTGCATGTGGGCTGTCACGGCCATGGGTCGCCGCTGTCACTGGTACCGGCACTCTCCACATCGTGTAACGGCTACTTCTGCTGGGGACTCTACTACATGATGGGCAACCGCACGAAGTATAAGACGGTGCAGGAGGCCATGAACCGCTGGCGCGACTACATGGTGTCCATGGGCTTCGGTTATCCGCTGGGCGTAGATTTGCCTGGTGAGAAGCGCGGCATGATTCCTAATGCGGAGTTCTACGACAGGAACTATAAAGGCTCCTGGAGCGGACTGACCATTATCTCCATCTCGATCGGACAGGGTGAGGTTGGTGCTACGCCGCTTCAGATAGCCAACTTAGGAGCCACCATTGCCAATCGCGGATTCTTTTATACACCACACATCGTGAAGAAGGTGGAGGGCGAACCGCTCGATACCCTTTTCACCAAACGACACTACACCATGGCCAGCCGCGAGGCTTATGACTTCGTGGTGGAGGGCATGCGTGCTTCGGCTTTGGGCGGCACCTGTCATGCGCTGAGAGGCTACGACTTCGAGGCCTGCGGCAAGACTGGTACGGCTCAGAACCGCGGTCATGACCACTCCGTCTTCATGGGTTTTGCACCTAAGAGCAATCCACAGATTGCCGTTGCCGTCTATGTGGAGAACGGCGGCTGGGGTGCCACTTACGGCGTGCCCATTGGCGGGCTCATCATGGAACAGTACATTCATGGAAAACTTTCTGAGTCCTCAGAGCGTAAGGCTACTGAGATTCAGCACAGGAGGATAGCTTATGGGTCAGTCGAGAGATAGGAAGAGTACGAGTGTGCTGCGTTCGCTTGACTGGTGGACGATATTGCTTTACCTGGCGTTGCTGACGTTCGGCTGGATCAGTGTCTGTGGTGCCAGCTATACCTATGGCGATACTGACATCTTCAGTCTGAGTACCCGTTCGGGCATGCAGATTGTGTGGATTGGAACATCCATCACCCTCGGTTTCATCATTCTCATGCTCGACGACCGCTTCTACGATACCTTCTCCTTTATTATATATGGCCTGTTGCTGGTGCTGCTTTTTGCCACCATCTTCAATCCACATTCTATCAAGGGCTCACGCTCGTGGCTGGTACTGGGGCCGTTACGACTGCAACCGGCTGAGTTTGCGAAGTTTGCCACGGCGCTGGCGTTGGCGAAGTTCATGAGCACTTACGGCTATAGCATCCATAAGTGGAAGGACTTCCTTATCACCTTGGCCATCATCTTCGTGCCCATGATGTTCATCATCCTGCAGCGTGAGACGGGTTCGGCACTGGTGTATTTTGCCTTCTTTCTGATGTTCTACCGTGAGGGAATGCCTGGCTCCATACTCTTTACTGGCGTGGCTGCCGTCATCTATTTCGTGGTGGGCATTCGCTTCGAGAACAGCATGCTCTTAGGTACACCTACGTCGATAGGACGCTTCTCTGTGCTGCTGATGATTCAGCTGTTTACGGCAGGCTTGGTCTATGTATATTGCCAGAACCGTAAGCTTTTCCTGCAGATAGCGTTCTATTGCGTTGGCATTACGTTGCTGGCTGTCCTCGTCTCTGTCTATGTAGTGCCCTTCGATGTGGTGTGGGTGCAGCTGGTGCTCATTGTGCTCTTGATAGGCTACCTGCTGTGGCAGGCCATAGGGTCGCGCATTCGCAACTATTACTTTATCGTGCTCTTTGCCATAGGCTCCATGGCCTTCTTCTATTCGGCTGACTACGTGCTGAACCACGTTATGGAGAAGCACCAGCGTACACGTATCAACGTGTTGCTGGGGTTGGAGGAAGACCTGAAGGGTGCTGGCTATAATGTGCACCAGAGTGAAATAGCCATTGGCTCTGGCGGCTTGGAGGGAAAAGGTTTCCTGAATGGCACGCAGACCAAGCTGAAGTACGTGCCGGAGCAAGACACTGACTTCATTTTCTGCACCGTGGGCGAAGAGGAAGGTTTCCTGGGGTCGGCCGGTGTATTGCTCCTGTTCCTTGCATTGATATTAAGGCTTATTGTCTTGTCCGAACGACAACCGTTCCGCTTTGGGCGTGTCTATGGCTATAGTGTGGCCAGCATCTTCCTGTTCCATGTCTTCATCAATGTGGGCATGGTGCTGGGCCTGACGCCTGTCATAGGCATTCCGCTGCCCTTCTTCAGCTACGGTGGCTCTTCGTTGTGGGGCTTCACCTTCCTGCTCTTCATTTTCCTGCGCATCGATGCAGGCCGAAACCTCGTGCGGTCATAGACAACATCACCCAACACCCATCACCCAACACCCATCACCCCATCACCCCATCACCCATCACCCATCACCTCTTCGACAGTGTTATGCCGATGTTTGCCACTCCGGGCAGAATTTCTCGTCTCATGTTGTGCTTGATGCAGACGTCCAGCGTGTCGCCGGCATTCAGGTGGAGCGTGGTCAGGTGGAAGTTGTATTGGAAATAGGTCAGTCCGCGTCCCTTTACGTAGCCGTTTCTGTCAATGAGCTTACAGCTGAACGTGTCAGTCCTGAACGTGCCGGAGGGACGCACATGTTGTTCTGCCACTAAAAAGAGACTTTGAAAGGGGAAACGGTCACTGATGCGAATGCCAACTTCTTCTATGTAGTCGGCATTGGCCTTGATGACTATGTCGTTGAATTTCAGGGTGTCAGTTCGCTCCCAACCATCAAGCGAAGTATCCTCATAGTGACTATATACGGTGTTACGGTTGCATGACGCTAAAGCCCATGCAACCGTAAACAGTATCATTATGAGAAACTTGCTCTTAGTCATTATTGCTCTTGTTCTCCCTTTTCTTTTCCTTCGGCTTGTCATTCGGACGCCGCTTGTTGGGCGTTGGGTGTTGGGTGTTGGGCGTTGGGTGTTGGGTGTTGGGTGTTGAGCGTTGGGTGTTAGCGTTAGGGTTAGCGTTAACGTTAGGGTTAGCGTTAGCTTTTTTGCGCTTCTTCTTTTTCTTTGCCTTGTCAAAGCGGTTGATGCTCTCCTGCGTTGCCAGGTCAATGGGACCCTGCTCCTTGACGTTTCCGTCTTCCTGCAGCGACTCTGGTTTCTCGCCCTGTCGGTTCAGTTCAATCACCGCTTTGGCTCTCTCTGCCGTGATTACCTCCAGGTTGGCGGCAATGTTCTTGTCGGTAGAGTAGGTCAGCAGGCCTGCCAGGATGTCACTCTTGAAGAGGTAGTAGTCCGCATCCTGAGTCTGCAGCATCACCTCCTTGCTGGGCAGTTTCTTCGAGGCCTCAATGTAGTCGTCCACCTCGTAGTTCAGACAGCACTTCAGCTTGGCGCACATGCCGGCCAGCTTCTGGGGGTTGAGCGAGATGTCCTGGAAACGGGCCGCACTGGTGCTTACGCTGGAGAAGTTCTTCATCCACGTAGCACAGCAGAGCTCACGTCCGCAGGGACCAGTACCGCCTATGCGTCCTGCCTCCTGACGTGCGCCAATCTGCTTCATCTCTATACGTACATGGAAGGCTGCGGCCAGGTCCTTAATGAGCTGGCGGAAATCCACACGCTCGTCGGCTATGTAGTAGAAAATAGCCTTGTTGCCGTCACCCTGGTACTCCACGTCGCCAATCTTCATCTGCAGACCCAGTCCCTTGGCTATTTCGCGGCTCTCTATCATGGTGGCGTGCTCACGTGCCTTCGCTTCGCGGAATTTGTCCATGTCAATCTGACGGGCAATGCGGTAAATGCGCTTAATGTCGTCGGCACTCTTCAGGTTAGCCTTCTTCAACTGCAGCTTCACCAGTCTGCCAGTGAGCGTCACCACGCCGATGTCGTGACCTGGGTTGGCCTCTACGGCCACGATGTCACCCTTCTTCAGCGGCAGGTTGTTCACGTTATGGTAATATCCCTTGCGGGTATGTTTGAACTGCACTTCCACCAGGTCGGTCGATTCTGCATTGCCAGGCACGTCGGCCAGCCAGTCGTAGGTGTTCAGCTGCCTGTCCTGTCGGCCGATGGCCTTCATGCACAACCCTCGGTTACATCCTGTAATGAGTTCGTTTTCTGTCTTCTTTTTCATGCTGTTATTTTTGTATCAGTAGAATAATCATTTTAAGGGCAAAGTCAAAGAACACTATCTTGCCGTTGGCATTCTGGCCAATGTCACGCATGGCTCGGTTGGCCAGCTCGCTGATGGGAATGACGTTCGCCTCGTTGATGTAACGGGCGAAGTTCCGGGCAAAGTCCTCTTCTGCTGCCGTCATGTAGCACAGCTCCTCCCTGCGGAAGTTGTACATGAAGTTCTCACGCACCAGTCCGAGGAAGTATTCCAGGAAGCGCTTCTGCTTCTCACGCCCCATGCCCGCTACCGTCTCACTCCAGCGCTTCAGCTCGTTCACCTTGCGCTGGTAGGCCAGTCGCATCAGCATTTTGAAGAGGTCCAGAAACAACTCCTTCTCGTTACCCGTCTCTATCTCCTCCAGTGCCTTCAGCCAGTTGCCGTTAGCGCGGCGGGCAATGCGGGTGGCATCGGCCTCGCCCAGTCCGCGACGCTCCATGAGTGCCTGTTTGATGTGCTCGTCGTCAATCTTCTTCACGTCAATGCGCTGTACGCGGCTGCGGATGGTCTCCAACAGCTTGTCGGGCTCCTGACACACCATGAGGAACACCGTCTGCTGCGGCGGCTCCTCAATCAGCTTCAGCAGCTTGTTGGCACACTCCGTGTTCATGCGCTCTGGCAGCCAGATAATGCTTACCTTATAGCCGCCCTGGCTCGACTTCAGTGAGAGGTCGTGTACCAGTGCATCGCTCTCGCCTGCCGTGATGATGGCCTGTTGGTTCTCGCCGCCCATAGCCTGCATCCAGTCGTCCATAGTGAAGTAGAGGCTGCGCATAATGAGCTCGTGCCATTCTCTGGCAAAGTCCAGACTCACTGGTTTGTGGTCAGCCCCCATCGACGGCAGTTTAATGGTGGGGTAGCTGAAGTGCAGGTCAGGGTGTTGCAGCTTGTTGAGGGTTGAGGGTTGAGGGTTGAGGGTTGAGCGTGATAACAGCACCTTGGCAAAGGCGACGGCCAGCGCCAGTTTGCCGCTGCCCATGGGACCGCAGAGCATGATAGCATGAGGCAGACGACCCTCATCGACCATCTGCATCAGGCGCTCCTGCACCCGCTCTTGTCCTATCACTTCAGTCCATTTCATAACGCTCAACTCTCAACCCTCAACCTTCCAGCAATCTCCACTACGCTGTCAACGGCCGATACGGTGTAGAAGTGAATGTTCTTCACACCGTGGGCATACAGGTCAACACATTGTGCCGTTGTCCATTCTATGCCTAACTGCCGCGCCTGCTCGTCAGTCTTGCACTTCACCACCTCACGGGCCAGTTCCTCTGGAATGTCACAGTGGAACGTCTTGGGCACCACCGTCAGTTGGCTGAGCTTGGCAAAGGGCTTGATGCCGGGCACAATAGGAATCGTGATGCCCATCTGCCGTGCCTTTTCCACAAAGCTGAAGTACTTGCTGTTGTCATAGAACAGCTGCGTTACGGCATACTGCGCACCCAGGTCCTGCTTCTCCTTCAGGTATTGCATGTCCATCTCCAGGTTCGGTGCCTCTTCGTGCTTCTCCGGGTAGCAGGCCACGCCGAAGTCGAACTTCGTGCCTGGGTTCTTGATGGGCGTGCCATCAGCAAAATAGCCCTCGTTGAATCGTACCACCTGACGTATCAGGTCGGTGGTATGGGCATGACCGCCTGGGGTGGGGATGAACCGGCTGTCCTCCTTTGCCTTGTCACCACGCAGTAGCATCAGGTTCCTGATGCCTAAGAACTGCAGGTCGAGCAGCTCGTACTCTATCTCCTCAATGGTGCGTCCACTGCAGATGACGTGCGGCTCCACAGGAATATGGTATTTCTGCTGAATGGCTGCCGCTATGGCTATGGTGCCAGGGCGTCGGCGCACGCGCAACCGTTCAAACTGCCCGTCGGGCAGCTCGCGGTAGATGTATTCCGAGTGGTGCGTCGTAATGTTGATAAAGGCAGGGTCAAAGGGCACCAACTTGTCGATGGTGCTGAACAGTGCCTCCGTGCCGTTGCCCTTCAGGGGCGGCAGCACTTCGAATGAGAACCTCCGCTCGTTGCCTTCCTCTGTTATGTAGTCAGCTATTGTTGTCATGACGTATCAATATGCGCATTTGGGTGCAAAATTACCTTTTTTTTCTCACATTACCATGAAAAAAGCAAAAAAACGCTTCAAATTGTGCGCATTTGGAAGGTTTCAGGGCATTTCACTCGGCGGGGAAGGTGAAGTCGGTCTTCACCACGCCCTCGCCATAGATGGTCTTGAAGTCGTCGCGCATCGAAATGACGTGGAAACCGGCCTGTCGCCACTGCTCGCCCAGTGTGAGGGCTTTTTCGCGGTTGGCATGGTCGCGCTGGTCGTCGTCGGCTATCAGCATGAAGGCGGCTGACTTGTACTTCTTATTACTCAGCGCATAGTTGTGCATGGCCGTGTCGCCGCCGCTGTTGCCGAACGACAGTACGGGCACCTTGCCTATCTCCTGCGAGATTTGCAGCACCTTGTTGGTCTTCAGGTTCTTGATGATGAGCTCGTCAGTGCGCACGAGGTCCTCCTCGCGGCCCATGGTGTAGTTCACGCCCTCCTCTGTGCCCTGGCTGGTGGAGCGCAGTTTCACGTCCATGCCGATGACGCGGTTCGGCTCTATGCCGATGGATTCCACCAGGGCACGGCAGATGAAACGGTCGCTGCCCGATACGACGTAATAAGTAAAGCCGTTGTCCTTCAGATACTCAAAAACCTGCAGCATGGGCTTGTAGAAGCTCTCGCCGTAGGTCATTCCCGTAAAACCGTTGGCAGGCTTGGCGGCGTAGGCCTTGACGTAGGCGTCGAACTCCGCCAGCGTCATGCCGCTGTATGCCTTGGCGGCAGCGTAGGCGTGCTTCATGTCGAAGTGGTCGGGCAGTTTCTTGCCGTTCCTTACGAAGTCGCGAATCTCCTGTGCCGTTTCCTTTACGTCATTCGGTGCCTCGTACGTGGCATCGTCCAGCGCGCGGTACTCCAGCATGTTATACTCGAAGTAGCTGGGGTAGAGCTCGCCGACGAACGTGCCGTCCATGTCGAATGTGGCGATGCGGTCCTCCGTTGGAATGAAGTTCGGCGATGTGGGGTTCGTCACGTCCTTCACATAGTCCTGCAGGGCAGTCAGCGCCTCGCACTGGTTCCACAGCGTGAAGTACTCCTTCGGCTTCGGGGCGATGGTCACGGTGTTGTCTTCTGTTGTGCCGCACGATGTCAGCATACTTGCGCTGCAGAGTGTCAGGGTGGCGGCAAACATCAAACTCTTGGCAAAGCCAAACAATAATTGTTTCATGTTCTTATTTGTTTTTAAGTAACTACTCATAATTAGTTTATACAATCCTTTTTTTGACAACGAATTTAACGAATTACACGAATTGCTGCGCGTAGCATTAAT
>ONRS01000122.1 GCA_900320255.1 uncultured Prevotellaceae bacterium | reverse complement strand
CAAGGGCTTGCACGCATACCGTCCTCCCCCTACAGGGGGAGTCAGAGGGGGTCATAAGTCAGAGGGGGTCAGGCAGGCGCTGGTCAGGACTCCTTTCTCAAAAAAAACGTTAAATTTGGTACAACGTATTGATATTTTTATTACCTTTGCACCGTTTTAGGGTAAAAAATAAAATATTAGGCTGAAAATCAACGCGTTAAAGCCAATTTAGAGAAGAAAAGATGAGACAGTTAAAGATTCAGAAGAGTATTACAAACCGCTCGAGTGAAGCACTGGATAAGTATCTGGTGGAGATTGGTCGTGCACCTCTCATTTCAATCGACGAGGAAATTGAGTTAGCACAGAAAATCCGCAAGGGAGGCCCCGAGGGTGAGCGTGCGAAGGACAAGCTGGTGACTGCCAACTTGCGTTTTGTGGTGTCAGTAGCCAAGCAATACCAGCACCAGGGACTGACACTGACCGACCTCATTGACGAAGGTAATATTGGACTGATAAAAGCTGCTCAGAAGTTCGATGAAACCCGCGGTTTTAAGTTCATCAGCTATGCCGTGTGGTGGATTCGCCAGAGCATTCTGCAGGCCATTGCCGAGCAGAGCCGCATTGTTCGTCTGCCGCTGAACCAGGTGGGCTCGCTGAACAAGCTGAGTCACGAAATCAACAAGTTTGAGCAGGAGAACCAGCGTCACCCCTCGGTGACTGAGCTGAGCATGGCCACCAACATGGACGAAGAGAAGATTTCGCAGAGCCTGATGGCTGACGGCCACCATGTGTCGATTGACGCTCCGTTCCAGGATGGTGAGGATAACTGCATGCTGGACGTGATGGCCAGTGGCGACGACAGCCGTACTGACCGTCATGTGGACCATGAGTCAATGGCTCAGGAGCTGAACTCCGTACTCCGTAAGGTACTGAAGGAACGCGAGATACAGATACTTACCCAATGTTTTGGTATAGGCTGTCATGAGAAGGGTCTGGAGGAGATTGGCGACCAGCTGGGACTGACCCGTGAGCGTGTGCGCCAGATACGTGAGAAGAGCATTGCCAAGCTGCGCGACAGTGGCAATGCAAAGATACTGATGAAATATTTGGGTTAAAAAATATTGTTTCCTTTGCACTCTCAATAATTATTTGTATTTTTGCGGGTGTGAAATTGAAACAGCTACTCGGAATGATGGTATTACTGGGCGTGATGAGTTTCATGCCCAGTTTACTTTTTGCGCAGAACAACGATGATTCTGAGCTGCTTAGCCGTGTGTTCAGCTACCAGCGCAACTTCGGCCACCACATTGAGGGGTTCCAGTCGAATGTGTATCTGAAGTACTCGTTCTTTACCGACAAGCGCAACTGGGGGCTGTTTCTCATTCCCCACATGTACAGCATTGCCGAGGGTGAAAGGGCCTTTGTGGGTGAGTCGTACTGCAGAATGGTTTTCCGCGATTTCAACGACTATGACATCAAGCGGCAGGTCAGCGTGGGTAACATTGCCCACTACGGCAAGGCCCTGCCCACGCTGATGGAGCTGCTCACCCCCAGCCTGTACAACGAGTGCCTGTATGACCGCTACATACTGTCACCCTTCCATGAGGCAAATGGCCGGTACTACCGATACCAGTGCATGCTGATAGGCAACGGGACGGCACTCATCAAGTTCAGCCCCAAGCTGAAGAACACGCAGTTGGTGAGCGGTGAGGCCTACGTGAACTACGAGACGGGCCACATCAGCACGGTGGTGCTGAATGGTGAATACGACATGATAGACTTCAAAATCACGATGGAACAGGGAGAAACGGGTGTGCGCTCGCTCATGCCCAAGAAGTGTGAGGTGCAGGCCCGCTTTGACTTCTTAGGCAACCACATCCGCTCCAACTTCAACGTACAGTTCGACTGCCCCACTACCCTGCCCGATTCGCTGGACGCGGAGCGCGACATGGCCCTGATGGACAGCCTACGGCCCATGCCGTTGGAGGAGAGTGAACGCAATGTGTACGACCTGTACTGCCGACCGCAGGAGCCTGACACCGTGAAGAAGCCGGAGGAGCCCAGGAAGTACAACTTCTGGAAGGACTTCATGTGGGACGAGGTGGGCGACAGGCTCTTCACCACCCAGCGGGCTGAAAACAAGAAAGCCTCCTTCAACATCTCGCCGCTGCTGAACCCCCAGTACATCAGCTACAGCCGCCGCAGGGGCATATCCTACAAAATCAAGATGGGCATGCAGTACAACTTCTCTGAGCACCGATACCTGACGCTGAAGCCGCAGATAGGCTATAACTTCAAGTTCAAGCAGTTCTACTACACCGCCCCGCTGCGCATGAACTACAACCCCAAGCGGCAGGGCTATGCCGAGATTGTCTTTGCCAACGGTAACCGCATCAGCAACTCGAGCGTGCAGGAGTACATTCAGCAGCGTGACGACGCTGACTACTCTGGGCAGGACCTGGACCTCTTCACCGACAATATTGTTGAGATAAAGAACAATGTTGAGGCATTCGACTGGCTCATGCTCACCACCAGCCTTACCTGGCACTACCGCAAGGCTGCCAACCGGGAGACGATGAAAAAACTGGGGCTGCCCGAGGCCTACACCAGCTTCGCGCCTAACCTGAAGGTCACACTCACCCCCTGGCGCAACGGCCCCCTCATCATGCTGGACTACGAGCGCGGCATCAAGGGGGTGTGGGGCTCCAACATTGGCTACGAGCGATGGGAGACTGACGCCGTGTGGAAGGTTCCCATGCGAAGCCTCAGTCTGCTGAACCTGCGCGTGGGCGGAGGACTCTACACCAACAAGAGCAGCAACTACTTTGTCGATTTTGAGAACTTCCGTGAAGACAACGTACCAGGCGGCTGGGATGACGACTGGTCAGGAGATTTCCAGTTGCTTAACTCGCAGTGGTACAACATGTCGCACTACTATGTTCGAGCTAACGTTTCGTTTGAGTCGCCCCTGCTTTTTGCCACCTGGCTCCCCCTTGTGGGCCGCTTCATTGAGAGTGAGCGCATCTACGTGGGCAGCGTGACCCTGAACCACACCCGACCCTACTTTGAGGTAGGCTACGGACTGACCAACCGATACTTCTCGGGCGGACTCTTCTGCAGCTTCCTCAACACGAAGTTCCAGGAGTTTGGTGCCAAGATAACCCTCGAACTCTTCAGACGATGGTAAAAGAACAGACTACCTATGGAAGAAACAAGAATACCACCCCTTACCGTCTATAAGGCCAGCGCAGGAAGCGGAAAGACCTTCACCCTGGCCTCTGAGTACATCAAGCTGCTGGTGCAGAACCCGCAGCAGTACCGTAACATTCTGGCCGTCACCTTCACCAACAAGGCCACCGAGGAAATGAAGATGCGCATTCTGAGTCAGCTCTACGGCATCTGGAAGAGGCTCAGCGACTCAGAGGACTACCTGAAGCACATCTGCCAGCTGACGGGCTACGACGAGAAGCTGGTGAGGGAAAGGGCCGGCATTGCCCTGCAGAACCTGCTGCACCACTATAACTACTTCCGTGTGAGCACCATTGACACCTTCTTTCAGTCGGTACTCCGTAACCTGGCCCGCGAGCTGGACCTGACGGCCAACCTGCGCATTGAGCTGAACGACCAACAGGTGGAGGAACAGGCGGTTGACGAGCTCATACAGGACCTGCAGACCACCGACCTGCTGCTGCAATGGATTCTGCGCTACGTCATGGACAACATTGACGAGAACCAATCGTGGAACGTCATTGGCAGCATCAAGAAGTTTGGCACCACCATCTTCAAGGACTTCTACAAGGAGCACAGCGAGGCCCTGAACAGCAAAATGGCCGAGAAGGACTTCTTTGAGCGCTTCACCCAGCAGCTGAACAGCCAGCGCACTGAGGCCGTCGGACGCATGAAGGACATTGGCGTCAGCTTTACCGACACGCTGGCTGGTGAGGGTCTGACACCTGAGGACCTGAATAGCGGGAAGAGCATAGTCAGCTTCTTCCTGAAACTGCAGAACGGGGTGTTTGACGATAGCGTAGTGAACAAGACCGTTGAGAAATACAGTCAGGATGCCTCCTGCTGGTGGAGAAAGGGCGACGAGGCCCAGTTGCGGGGCATTGTTGAGGAGGTGCTGATGCCCATTCTGGCCTATGCCGTAGAGGAGCGTAAGAAGGAGTGGAACCGATACCAGTCGGCCACCCTCACCCTGATGCACCTGAACCAGCTGCGACTGCTGGGCGAGATTGAGCATAAGGTGCGCTCGCTCAACCAGGAGGCTAACCGTTTTCTGCTCAGCGACACGCAGCACCTGCTGAACCGGCTCATTGCCAACAGCGACTCGCCCTTCATCTTTGAGAAGATTGGAGCCCAGCTGGAGCACATCATGATAGACGAATTTCAGGACACCAGCACCGTGCAATGGGCCAACTTCAAAGTGCTGCTCGAGGAGTGCATGAGTCATGAGCAGTCGCAAAACCTCATTGTGGGTGATGTCAAGCAGAGCATCTACCGTTGGCGTTCAGGAGACTGGCGGCTGTTCAACAACATTGAGAAGCAGTTCTCCCACCCCGGGCAGCAACTCCGCCAACTGCCGCTGGACACCAACCACCGCTCACAGCGTAACATCATCAACTTTAATAACGCCTTCTTCCTGCTGGCAGCCAAGAAGGAGGAGGCCAGCATAGCCGAAAAGACGGATGCCGAGACTGCCAAACAGGTGGCTAAGGCCTATGAAGATGTCAGCCAGAAGATACCTGCCAAGCGTGAGGCTGCGGGCTATGTCAGCGTGACCCTGTTTCCTGCCGAGGACTATAAGCAGCAGGTGCTCAACGCTACCAGCCAGGCCGTCAGCAGACTGATAGAGGCGGGAGCCAGGCAGAACCAGATGGCCATTCTGGTCAGGACAAAGGACGTGATACCTGACATCATCGAGCACTTTGCACAGGTCATGCCCGAGGTCAGCATCGTGTCTGACGAGGCCTTCCGGCTGGATGCTTCACGGGCTGTCAACTCACTCATTGACGGTCTGCGACTGCTGGTTCACCCCGATGATCTGGTGACACGCGCCACGCTCACCAAGCAACTGGGAGCCCTGCCCGAGGGATTTTTGGACAAGGCTGACCAGCTGTTGCGACTGCCGCTCTATGAGCTCACACAGCAGCTCTTCGGGCTCTTCCGGTTAGAGCAGATGACCGATGAGCATGCCTACGTCTTCACGTTCTATGACTACCTGAACAGCTACATCGCCGACAACGCGTCGGACCTGGAGGCATTCCTAAGCTACTGGGACGAGACGCTCCACAAGAAGACCATACAGGTGGACGAGGTAAATGGCATCAGGATGCTGACCATTCATAAGAGCAAGGGACTGGAGTATGAACACGTCATTCTGCCCTTCTGCGACTGGGTACTGGAACGCAGCCGCGACAACATCATCTGGTGTGAGGCTGACCGGGAGCCCTACAATGAGCTGCCGCTGGTGCCTGTGGACTACAGCGGGAAAATGATGGGCACCACCTACGAGAAACCTTATCTGGACGAGTACCTGCAGAACCGCGTTGACAACCTGAACCTGCTCTATGTGGCCTTCACACGCGCACGCAGCAACCTCTTTGTCTTTGGCAAGCGCAACAACTCACGCTTACGCTCAAAGCTCATTGAGGACGTGCTGCCTGAGCTGGACGGCCAACTCAACGGAATACAGCTGACAGGACAGGACGACAAGAAGGCTACACTCAGCCTGGAGTATGGCACACTCTGCATAGAGAACAAGAAGGAGAAACGTTCTAAGAACGTGTTCCTGCAGCCGTCAGAGGGGTGTGAGGTGCTGCTCAGGGCCTACACCAACAAGACCAGCTTCCGCCAAAGCAACAAAAGTCAAGATTTCATCGAGGGTGAAGACGAGGAACAGCCTGCCAGCTACATCAAGATAGGCAGCGTACTGCACGATGTCTTTGCCCATATACGCACTACTGAGGATATTGACCGCGTCATACTGCAGATGCAGATGGACGGAGTGCTCTACAACAATGACGTCACCCAGGACCGCCTTATCCACATGATTCGCAAGCGGCTGGAAGACCCAAGGGTCAGCGACTGGTTCTCACCGCGATGGAAGCTCTTCAACGAGTGTACCATACTGACCCAGGAGGATGGCCGCGTGGTAGAACGCAGGCCTGACCGCGTAATGACCTGTAACGGAGAGACCATTGTGGTGGACTTCAAGTTCGGCAAGCCCCAGGCTGAATACCACGACCAGGTAAGAGAGTACATGACGCTGCTGCAGGGCATGGGCCACCACGACACAAGGGGCTTCCTGTGGTATGTCTATAGCAACAAAATAGAGGAGGTAAGCCTATGAAGACCTTTTTAGAATATGTGGCACACGACGTGCTCACCAAGTACGGACATGACCTTTCCAACATAGCCATTGTGTTCCCTAACAAGCGTGCATCGCTCTTCTTTAATGAGCAGCTGGCACGACTGGCCGGACAGCCTGTGTGGAGTCCTGCCTACATCACCATCAGCGACCTGTTCCGCACTCACTCCAAGCTGCAGGTGGCTGACCAGATTAAACTCATCTGCGACCTGCACAAGTGCTTCGTCAAGGTGACAGGCATGGACGAGACGCTGGACCACTTCTACGGATGGGGGCAGCTGCTGTTAGCCGACTTTGACGACATTGACAAAAACATGGCTGATGCGGCTGACGTCTTCACCAATCTGAGCAACATTCACGAGTTGGATGATGTTTCATATTTGTCTCATGAGCAGAAGGAAATCATCCGCAAATTCTTCGGCAATTTCTCTGACGACCACAACACCGAGTTGAAACAAAAATTCATGAACCTGTGGTCACATTTTCATGACATTTACACCACCTACAATTCGTTCCTTTCCCAGCAGGGACTGGCTTATGAGGGGGCTCTATACCGTCAGGTGGTCAGCGACGAAAGCCTCACCTTCGAACATGAGACATACCTCTTCGTAGGTTTCAATTTGTTGCAAAAGGTAGATATAAATTTGTTTCATCGGCTGAAGCAGGAAGGCAAGGCTTTCTTCTACTGGGACTTCGACCAGTACTACATGCACGGCAATGAGGCAGGACACTACATTTCGCAGTACCTGGAACTATTCCCCAACGAACTGGACAAAGCGAAAGAAGACATTTACAACAACTTCCGACAACCCAAGCAGATGACCTACATATCGGCCACCACCGAGAGCATTCAGACTCACTACATGGCCCAGTGGCTGAAGGAGAACAACCGCAAAGCTGACGGCAAACGGACGGCTGTGGTGCTATGCGACGAGGCCCTGCTCCCAGTAGCCATGCATTGTCTGCCCGACGAGGTGGAGAAGGTGAACATCACCACCGGCTTCCCGCTCAACCAGTCGCCTGTGGCCTCCCTGCTCATGCAGCTCTTCAGCCTGCAGACTGCCGGCTATGTCAGAAAGACTCAGCTGTTCCGCCTGCATTACATCAACAAGGTGCTGCGGCACCCGCTGGCGGAGTACATATCAAGCCAGCGTCAGGACCTCTGCAAGCAGCTGAATACCAGCCATACCTACTATGCCTCGCACGGTCAGCTGGCTCTTGACGAAGGACTGCAGCTGCTCTTCACCAACTTCGATGAAATCAGCCCTAAGCAGATGTGTGAGTGGCTGACGGAGCTGATTCGCATCATGGCCTCCAACTGCAACAACGACCCCACCACCAAGGACGACCCCCTGATGACGGAGAGCCTCTTCCGTACCTACACGCTGGTCAACCGACTGCTGGGACTCATGGAGAGTGGTGACTTGAACATCGACCTCAACACCCTGCACCGACTGCTCACCCAACTGGTCAGGACAACCTCCATTCCATTCCACGGAGAACCTGCCGAGGGTCTGCAGATGATGGGTGTGCTGGAGACGCGTAACCTGGACTTTGACCATGTGTTGCTGCTCTCCTGTAACGAAGGCAACATGCCCAAGGGCGTGAATGACACCTCGTTTATTCCCTATAGCATACGCAAGGCCTTCGGGCTGACCACCATCGACCATAAGGTGGCCATCTACTCCTATTACTTCCACCGGTTGCTGCAACGCTGTCAGGACGTGACCATCGTCTATAACAATGCCACAGAGGACGGAAAGACTGGTGAAATGAGCCGTTTCATGCTGCAGATGCTGGTGGAGAGCGGGCAAGACATTCGGCAGCTCACCCTGAAGTCAAGGCACAAGGTGGAGCAGCTGGAGTGCCAGCAGGTGGTGAAAACCCCAGAAATGATGGAACAGCTCTATCGGCGTTTTGACGTAACAAGGGTGAAACCAGAATTAAGACAGGGTCCTCTGCTCAGCCCGTCGGCCATTAACCGCTACATGAAGTGCCCTTTGAGCTTTTATTACTACTACGTGGAGTGCATCAGGGAGTATGAGGACGAAGAGGATGACACCATTGACGGACGCATCTTCGGCAACATATTCCACAAGGCGGCACAAACACTCTACAACCAGCTGGGCTACTATGTGACAGCTGCCCCTCTGCAGGCTTTGCTCAAGAATAAGATTGAGATAGAAAGGGCTGTTGACAATGCCTTCAAGACGGAGCTCTTCAACATCAGCCCCACAACCAAAATGCCCGATTTGAACGGCATACAAATCATTAACCGCGAAGTCATCATCCGTTACATGCGGCAGTTGCTTACACTCGACATCAAACTGGCCCCCTTCACCATTACCGGACTGGAGTTGCCCGTCATGATGCCCTGGACCATCAACCCTGAGGGATGCAGGCCCTTTGTCACCAATATAGGCGGAACCATCGACCGAATGGACTGTATTACCGGCAGCGACGGCATGGAGAAGATTCGAATTGTGGATTATAAGACTGGTGGCGGTAAAATGGAGGTTTTGCCTGATGTGAGTGCCATTTTCGATGATTCCATCGTGAAGAAACACAAGGACTACTACCTGCAGACCTTCCTCTACGGCACCATAGTGGGGTCATCAGAGCAGTACAACCGTCAGGCACTTAAGGTCTCACCTGCCCTGTTCTTCGTGCAGCGCTCTAATCAGGACGACTACGACCCCACCCTCTGCTTTGGCTCTACACCCATCGACGATGTCAGAACCTTCCGTGAAGAGTTTGCCGAGAACATCAGGAAGGTGGTGAACGACATTTTCAATCCTGCTGTACCCTTCAATCCTACAGACAATAAGGACACCTGCAGCAAATGCCCGTTTGAGGCCATCTGCAACCGTTAACGGTTCTTGTGGGTAATAAACCAGTGGTGGGTAAAGAAATTGTACAGCAACAGCGCCGCTACAATAAGGCCGAAGGCTACGCTGAACAGCAACTCATGCTGCCCATAGAAGAAGGCGTAACCCAGAAAGAGTCCTAACGACAAGCCTGTTTCCCAGCTCAAGAGGAAGGTGCTTTGTGACGTTCCTCGCTGACAATGACGGCTCAGCTTGATGAAGAACAGCAGGAAGCGTGAACCAATGATGCCAACGCCCAGGCCTAATGAAAGGGGTGAAATGTAAGAAAGTGCATCGCCTGCCTGCACCAGCATGAAGAGCACTGCCCCACCCAACAGTATCAGGCCGCTCACTATCTCGCTCTTCAGCTCTGCCTCAGGGAACACAAAGCGTTGTGCCAGTATAGCCAGCAGGAAACCGCCCATCATTATAGCATAGTACCAGTCGCTCAGGGCTGTGGTCATGAGCAGGCCTACGGCTGTAGTCACCAGCAGCATGTTGACAAAGAGCCACATGCCCTGAGGCAGCAGAAAACGGTCAAGGCAGAACTTGCTGACATCGTCATCAGGAGTGCGGAAGGGAAAATTCACCAAGTGAATGAACAGCACGGCAGCCAGACAACAGCCTACTGCCGCCCACACTACCCACTCAAAACCTTGAAGCCGATAGACCACCATGCCTGCTATAGGCCCTAAGGCCAAGGCAAAACGTGAGAACCAGGCAGCAGAGTAGTTAGCCTCTGTGCGCTGGAATGACTCACTAATATCAATAATCAGGGTACTGGAGAGTATCATCTGCGCCAGACCAAAGAAGGCACCCAGACTGAGCCGTTGCAGGAAGATGAACCCCTTGCCAGCCAGCAGTCCTTCTTCTGCGTTGACATACTGCAGCATGGCCACACTGAGAGCCATGAGCAGGATGGCCAGCACACAGACATGATTACGCCTGAAACGCTGCACTAAATAAGAGCAGAAACCGCCAAAAACATAGATTCCAACGCCAAAAACACCCATAGCGAGCCCCGTCTCCAACGCAGAGAAGTGCTCGTCCTGCAATAACCAAAGGGGCATAACGGGTATGAGCATATAGACTGCCATATTAAGCAGCCAATTTGCTATAGCCAATTGCCAGAACTCTCTGTGCCAAAGGCGTATATGAACAGGCGTGTTTTGCGTATTCACGGTTTGTCAGTCACCATTCACCATCAATACGACTCCTGCTCATTGGGGAAGTCGCCTGATTTCACGTCAGTCACATACTGTCCGATAGCATCAGTTATCACCTCGTTCAAGTTAGCATAACGGCGCAGGAACCGAGGGTTGAAGCCCTGGGACATACCCAGCATGTCGGCCACTACGAGCACCTGACCGTCAGTACCATTACCGGCACCAATGCCAATGGTGGGAACTTTGATTTCCCTGGTGACCTGAGCTGCCAGCTTGGCAGGCACCTTCTCCAATGTCACGGCAAAACAGCCGATTTCAGCGAGTGCCTTAGCATCAGAAAGCAGCTTCTCTGCCTCTGCCTCATCCTTGGCACGCACGGCGTATGTACCAAACTTATTAATGCTCTGCGGGGTAAGACCCAGGTGCCCTATGACGGGTATGCCAGCATCAAGAATGCGCTTCACGGTGTCAATAATCTCTACTCCACCCTCTATCTTCAGGGCATCGCAGCCACTCTCCTTCATGATGCGGATGGCATTGGTCACACCTACATGCGAGCCTACCTGATAGCTGCCGAAGGGCATATCGCACACCACCAAAGCACGCTGTACGGCACGTACCACAGACTTTGCATGGTAAATCATCTGGTCAACGGTTATAGGCAGCGTGGTCTGATTACCAGCCATCACGTTCGATGCTGAGTCACCAACCAGAATAGCATCAATGCCTGCCTTGTCAACAATGCCTGCCATCGTGTAGTCATACGACGTAAGCATAGAAATTTTCTCACCTTTGCGCTTCATCTCAATAAAGCGCTGTGTTGTCACCTTGCGGGTGTCACTTACTAAATATCCAGCCATAATTATGTATCAATAATTAATATAGTTCTCAATCACTTCATCGCACAGGGGACTGATGGCCTCTGCACTGTTGGTAGTTGCAAGTCCTACGACCGTCATGCCAGCTGCACGGCCTGATTTCAGCCCATTAAAGCTGTCCTCAAAGACCACACACTCCTCAGGCTGAGCACCAAAGCGACTGGCTGCCTTCAGGTAACAGTCAGGGTCGGGCTTGCTGCGCTCAAAGTCCTCAGAAGTCAAGATTTCATCGAACAGTTCCTTGAACTCTGGTCGCTTTCTATAGACACTCTGCATCTTGGGCATGTTAGAACTGGTCACTACTGCCGTCTTGATGCCCTTCTGCCGCAGGCAGCGGATGAAGTCCTCAAAGCCTTCCACATAGTCGTAGCTCATCTGGGCCTCAAACTCGTCCAGCCTCCTGGTAATCAGCTCCTGCTTTTCAGCCAGTCCGTCTGCCGTAAAGTACTTATCGTAAATCTGGGTCAACGTCTGCCCCTTAATGACATGTTCCAGTCCTGGTTGTTCAGGGTGGAACTCACGGCACTGTTCACCCCAGAACACGGTATATTGCGGCTCAGTGTTGAACACCACGCCGTCTAAATCGAACAGTGCTGCTTTTAATTTACTCCAATCTTTCTTCATTTGGGGTGCAAAATTAATCAAAAGCAAGCGAACTGCAAAATAAAAACTAATCTATTTTCAATTATCCAGTTATTCCGTGACGTAATTTGTGTTGGATGTAGTCTGTAGTCCGTTGTCAATCGTCCGTTAACATCATCCCAATAGTGCAGAGGTGCGGACACGGCTGAGGGTCTCAGGGGTCATCTGCAGGTAACTGGCAATATAGACTAAAGGAGCACGGAGCACAAGCTGTGGCTGGCGCTTTACCAGCTTGACATAACGGTCCTGGGCTGACTCAAAGCGGAGCATGTCAGCATGTACCTGTGAGAGGATGAGCGACTCTTCAAGAATCTTACGATAAAGCATCTGAATGTTCACGCTGCGAATACTGGCCTGTTCAAGTTCATCCTTGGGCAAGGCATAGATGATGGTGGGCTCAAGGGCAATGATTTGCAGCCGCGTAGGCTCCTCCTTGAAGAGGCTCTCGATGCACATGACGATATTATTCTCGGTGGCCATGTGCTCAGTGAGCTCCTTGCCGTTCTTGAAGTAGAACTGGCGCACAAGGCCCTTGGCAATCCAATAAATATTGGTGCACACCTGCCCTTCAGAGAGGATCATCTCACCTTTTTGGAACTTCATGGGAACAAGGATGTTCTCCAGTACATCCAGTTCTTCGTGTGTCATTGTACTGTAGCGGCGTGCCAGTTCACGGGCTACGTCGCGGGTTGTCAGGCTGATATTGGTCATAATCTTAGTTAAACACTTATTGATAGTTAGAGTTTCATTTTAGTCAAGTTTCAGCACCGCAAGGAAGGCTTTCTGCGGCACTTCCACATTTCCTATCTGCTTCATGCGCTTCTTGCCTCGTTTCTGTTTTTCAAGCAGCTTTCGCTTACGGCTGACATCACCACCATAACACTTGGCAGTCACGTCCTTACGTACTTGTTTAATGGTCTCACGGGCAATAATCTTGGCACCTATGGCAGCCTGTATGGCAATGTCGAACTGCTGACGGGGAATAAGTTCCTTAAGCTTTTCGCACATGCGACGGCCAAAGGTGACGGCATTGTCCTGATGAGTGAGCGTTGAGAGGGCATCAACGGGTTCTCCGTTGAGCAGAATGTCGAGCTTGACAAGCTTAGAGGGTCTGAACGAGTCGATGTAGTAGTCGAACGAAGCATAGCCCTTAGAGATGCTCTTCAGCTTGTCGTAGAAGTCAATGACAATTTCACCTAACGGCAGGTAGAAATGAATTTCCACACGGTTGCCACTGACGAACTGCTGGTCAATGAGCTCACCTCGCTTGTCAAGGCAGAGCGTCATAATAGGGCCGATGAAGTCGGTAGTGGTAATGATGCTGGCCTTGATGTACGGCTCCTCAATGTGGTCGATGAGCGTCTGGTCGGGCAGTCCTGAGGGGTTGTGCACTTCCTTCTCCCCACCCTGTTTGTCGTAGCACATGTAGCTGACGTTAGGCACAGTGGTGATAACGTCCATGTTGAACTCACGATCGAGTCGTTCCTGAACTATCTCCATGTGGAGCAGACCGAGGAAACCACAGCGGAAACCAAAGCCGAGGGCTACTGACGACTCAGGTGTAAAGGTAAGTGAGGCATCGTTGAGCTGCAGTTTTTCGAGTGAGGCACGCAGGTTCTCATAATCGGTGGGGTCGATAGGATAAACACCGGCAAAGACCATCGGCTTCACCTCCTGGAAGCCTTCAATAGCTGCATCACAGGGGCGCTGCACGTGGGTAATGGTGTCGCCGACTTTCACCTCCTTGGAGTCCTTGATGCCGCTGATGATGTAGCCCACGTCACCAGTACGCAGCTCCTTGCGGGGTACCATGTCCATCTTCAGCACACCCACCTCGTCAGCCACATACTCCATTCCTGTATTAAAGAACTTCACCTTGTCACCTTGACGAATGGTACCGTTCAAGACCTTGAAATAGGCAATGATGCCTCGGAAGGAATTGAACACAGAGTCGAAGATGAGTGCCTGCAGGGGAGCTGTCTCGTCGCCCTCAGGATGAGGAATGCGCTCAACAACGGCATCCAGAATCTGTTGCACGCCCTCGCCCGTCTTGCCTGATGCACGGATAATTTCCTCGCGCTTGCACCCCAGCAGCTCCACAATCTCGTCCTCCACCTCATCGGGCATGGCACTGGGCATGTCTATCTTATTGATGACGGGAATAATCTCCAGGTCGTTGTCAATGGCCATATAAAGGTTGGAGATGGTCTGTGCCTGAACGCCCTGTGTAGCGTCAACCACGAGCAATGCCCCTTCGCAGGCTGCTATGGAACGGCTGACCTCGTAAGAGAAGTCAACATGTCCTGGAGTGTCAATCAGGTTGAGAATGTATTTACCAGCCTCGGCCCGTGTGTTGTCCGCTTTCCCATAGTCATACTCCATCTGAATGGCGTGGCTCTTGATGGTGATACCGCGCTCACGTTCAAGGTCCATGTCGTCAAGCATCTGCCCTTCGGTCACCTGAATGGTCTTGGTGAACTCAAGCAGACGGTCGGCCAGCGTTGACTTTCCGTGGTCAATATGAGCGATAATACAGAAATTTCTAATATGATTCATTTACGTGTATCCAATTTTAAGATGCAAATTTACAAAAAAAAATCAATTTATAATTCGTAATTATGTTTTTTTTGTAATTTTGTATGCGAATTTTTATACATTGGAATGAAAAAGATAGTTTACACCCTACTTGCAGCCTGTCTCCTGACGGCCTGCCAAGAGTCTTTCGAGGACCGTTGTGCCCGCGAAGCCAAGGAATTTACGCAGAAGAAATGTCCTGCACAGATTAACCACAACACGGTCATTGACAGCATGACCTTCGACAAACAGACGCTGACCGTGAGCTACTACTATACGCTGTCGGGCAATGCTGACAACGCGATGGCAATTCAGCAGACGAACCCGCGTGAGATGCTGTTGAAAGAAGTGAAGAACTCAACAGCCCTGAGTGGTGCACGCGAACACGGCTACAACATCCGCTACGTCTATCGCTCACAGGCCAACAAGGGAATGGTGCTCTTCGAGACCACCTACACGGATAAAGACTATAATCAATGAGTAATTAGAAATTAGAAATAAGAAATGAGTAATTAGTAATGAGTAATGAGTAATGAGTAATGAGTAATGAGTAATTATGATTTCCGTGCATGCCATTGAACAATGCCTGCCTTGGGCCATTCCGCCTTTATGTGGTAATCATAATTACTCATTACTCATTACTAATTACTAATTACTCATTTAAATTAGACTTCAGGCTTCATGTTGGTGTAAACGGTCTGAACGTCGTCAAAGTCTTCAAGACGCTCCACCATCTTGTCAATGGTTTCGCGCTCTTCGGCCGTAACGTCCTTCAGGTCGTTAGGAATACGGGTAAACTCAGCTCCCGTCACCTCAAAACCGTTCTCCTCCAGATGTTTCTGAATGGCACTGAACGACTGCGGGTCGCCATAGATGGTGATGCTGTTCTCTTCCTCATCCTCATCGTATTCGTCTTCCACACCGTAGTCAATCAGGTCAAGAATCATCTCGTCCATGTCCAGTCCGTCCTTCTTCTTAAAGGTGAACACGGCCTTGTGGTCGAACAGGAACGAGAGGCTGCCCTGAGTACCCAGGTTGCCGCTGAACTTATTAAATACTGAACGGACGTCACCCACGGTACGGGTGGTGTTGTCGGTCAGCGTCTCCACGAAGATGGCAATGCCATGAGGACCGTAGCCCTCGTAGTTCACTTCCTTGTAGTCGCTCTGGTCCTTGCCCATAGCGTTCTTGATGGCACGCTCAATGTTGTCCTTCGGCATGTTCTCACGCTTGGCGTTGGCAATACATGCACGCAGTGCAGGGTTCATGTCGGGGTCAGGACCGCCAGCCTTCACGGCAATGGCAATCTGCTTGCCAATCTTGGTAAATGTCTTGGCCATGTGGCCCCATCTCTTCAGCTTTGCTGCTTTACGATATTCAAATGCTCTTCCCAT
>ONRS01000040.1 GCA_900320255.1 uncultured Prevotellaceae bacterium | reverse complement strand
TATCGCGCCGCTACAACCAAGTACCCTTGCTATGTTCCCATCCTGGGGGATTCCGAGGGAGCTGGCCGTACAGGACTGCCCGTTTTTTTTGCGGCTGCAAAGGTACGAAGAAAAGTGAAGAGTGAAGAGTGAAGAGTGAAGAATCTGCTTCCTTTTTAGAATATTTAACACCGCAGCAAGTATTTGCAAAGGTAATAACAAAGATGTGAAAAAACAAAGATTTTCGCCATATTCTTTGCCATTAGCGAGAAAATGATTACTTTTGCACACTGAAAATAAATAGTAAATAGTAAATCAGTAAATAGTAAATAAGAAAGTGACACCTGCAGAATATCAACAACTCAAGGCTTTTGCCCGCATTGACGGGGCACTGCTCTTCTGCCTGTGGGTGGGCAGCTTTGCCCTCTACATCAAGGGAATGGAAAACCCGACGCTGGGCATGATCAGCCTCATGCTGCTGGTGCTGGCCCCGTTTTTTACGGCCCGCTGCCTGCGCTCGTTCCGTGACAAGGCCCGCCAAGGCATCATCAGTTTTGCCCGCGGCTATGCCTACATCATTCTCATATTCTTCTACTCCGGCCTGCTGTTTGCGCTGGCCCAGTACGTGTATTTCACCTACATGGACCACGGGTTCCTGCTGGCTAAGTTTACGGAAATGGCCAATGCGCCGCAGACCATTCAGCTGGGTCTGAAGGACATGATGCAGCAGAGCATCACCGAGATGGCGGCCATGCGTCCCATTGACTTCTCGCTGAACATGCTGACCATCGTCATCATGGCCGGCTTCTTCCTGGGGCTGCCCATTGCAGCACTGATGCAAAGAAGGGCAACGGTCAACGGACAATAAAAATCAGAAAATCAGTAACTAAAGTTTCCCACCTCCATGAACTGCGAGATAATCAGCAAAATTAAGTCCGAAGTGACCTCCCCCATCCCCTCCTGTAGGAGGGGGACGATAACCACTCAAGGGCTTGCACACATTCTGTCCTCCCCCTACAGGGGGAGTTAGAGGGGGTCAGGAGCCAGATGGGGTCACAAGGGATGGAAACTTCAATCAGAAAATCATTAAATCGTAAATCAAAAAGATGCTTGACATATCAGTTGTAATACCTTTATATAATGAGGACGAGTCGCTGCCTGAGCTTTATGCGTGGATAGAGCGGGTGATGAAGGAGCACGGCTTCACGTTTGAGGTCATCTTCATCAACGACGGCTCTACCGACCACTCGTGGGACGTGATAGAAGAGCTGAACAGGAAGTCGCCCGACCAGGTGAAAGGCATTAAGTTCCGCCGCAACTACGGCAAGAGCCCGGCGCTGTACTGCGGATTTGCCGAGGCCCAGGGCGACGTGGTGATTACCATGGATGCCGACCTGCAGGACTCGCCCGACGAGATTCCCGAACTGTACAAAATGATTAAGGAGCAGGGCTACGACCTGGTGAGCGGCTACAAGCAGAAGCGCCACGACCCGCTCTCGAAAACGCTGCCCACCAAACTCTTCAACGCCACGGCCCGCCGCGTGAGCGGCATCAAGAACCTGCACGACTTCAACTGCGGCCTGAAGGCCTACCGGCGCGACGTGGTGAAGAACATCGAGGTGTTTGGCGAGATGCACCGCTTCATACCCTACCTGGCCAAGAACGCCGGTTTCGACAAGATAGGCGAGAAGGTGGTTCACCACCAGAAGCGCCAGTACGGCAAGTCGAAGTTCATGGGCTGGAACCGCTTTGTCAACGGCTACCTGGACCTGATGACGCTGTGGTTCTTAGGCACGTTCGGCAAGAAGCCCATGCACGTGTTCGGTTTTCTGGGCACCATCATGTTCTTTATTGGTTTCGTGGCAGCCTTCTGGTTGGGTGCCCAGAAGCTGTGGGCCGTGTCGCAAGGCATTCCCATGCGTCTGGTCACCGACTCGCCGTTCTTCTACATTGCGCTGACCATGATGATGCTGGGCACGCAGCTGTTCCTGACGGGATTTCTGGGTGACCTTATCAGCCGCTCGTCGCAGGGACGCAACGACTACCAGATTGAGAAAACCATTTGAAAGGTGAAAAGGTGAAAAAGTGAAATATGAGGCAGCTATTAGATATTAAGAACAAAGGAAAAAGCGTGAGGGGCCTGCGCCTTTTACCTTTTTACCTTTTTACCTTTTTACTCTTATCAACATTCTCGTGCAGCACCATCGACTGCCCGGTGCAGAACGTGGTGGGTGCCATCTACATTGTGAAGCACGACGGCGGAGTGGATGCCGTGCTGCCAGACACGCTCACCGTGCTGAGCTGGCGAAAAGACCGCACCGACACGCTGCTGCTAAACCATGAGTCGGCACTTACCTCCTTCCGGCTACCCATGGGCTACGTCAACCCCGAGGACTCACTGGTGTTCATCGTCACCAGCCCCACCTACACGCTCAAGGACACGCTCTACATCAAGAAGGAGAACCAGCCGCACTTTGAGTCGGTGGATTGCAACATCGCCTACTTCCACCAAATTACGGGAATACGCCTGAGTTCTCATAACGCCATTGACTCCATCAGCATTGTTAAATCTGCAGTGAACTATGACCTATCATCGGAACATTTCCACATCTATTTCAAGACAGCGACCAAGCGAGAGTAGAACCGCGCAAGGGCTGACAGACGCTAACTGGCAGAGACGCAGTATGAGGCTGTGTGTCTGCCTGCTGATGCTCTTTGCATGGCATGGCACGTTGCAGGCACAGAAGGTTTTTGTGCTGCAGAAGGACTCCATCCCCCTGTTCCGTGGCTTCCAGGTAACGTTCGACCTGTTAGGAGCAGGCCAGCGGATGCTCAGCGACTACGGCCAGTACGAAGGTTCGCTGCGCATCAACCTGCACGACCAGTGGTTCCCCGTGGTGGAGATAGGCATAGGCACTGCCGACACCCACGACGAGGCTACCGAGATAACCTACAAGACAACAGCGCCTTACTTCCGTGGTGGCATAGACTTCAACCTGATGAAGAACAAACATGCCGACAACCGCATATATGGCGGATTCCGCTATGCCTTCACCTCGTACAAGGTAGATTTGGAGCGGCGCAACCTGCCCGACCCCGTGTGGCAGTGGGACTCGGGCTTCCGCATTGACGGTCAGTCGTGTTACCAGCACTGGGCTGAACTGGTGTTCGGCATCGATGCCAAGATTTTCGGTCCGTTGCATTTGGGCTGGACCGTCCGCTACCGTCGCCGTCTGTTCCATAACGAAGGCGACATCGGGCGGTCGTGGTATGTGCCCGGCTACGGCACCTATAGTGAAGACAAGATTGGTGGAACGTTTAATGTCATCATTGACATTTAGCCCTAACAAACACCTAAATAACAAACAAAAGTTTCCCACCTCCATGAACTGCGAGATAAACAGCAAAACGAAGTCTGAAGTGACCTCCCCCATCCCCTCCTGTAGGAGGGGAGATAAAGTGACCTCCACCATCCCCTCCTGTAGGAGGGGGGATAGTTACCGCTCAAGGGCTTGCACTGTATCTGTCCTCCCCCTACAGGGGGAGTCAGAGGGGGTCATAAGCCAGAGGGGGTCTGGAGTCAGAGGGGGCAGAAGGGAGGAGAACTTAAATAACTAAAAAAGACCTACTAAAATGGAAAAATCTAAAACAAGTAAGCGGTTCCCCTCTGTCTGGGGAAGCATCTTCCTCGGACTGTTGGTCATCGGCACCGTCTGGATTATCTGGAATCAGCGTGACGTTCCCTACCAGACTGACGAGGGGTTCATTTTCGGCACCACCTATAAAATTACCTACCAGAAGAGCGATAACCTGAAGACGGGCATAGAAGCCGAGTTGAAGAAGGTGGATAACGCTCTGTCCATGTTTAACGAGGAGTCAATCATCTCGCAGTTGAACCAGGGCAGTACCGACATTCCCAAAGACGAGGAGGGACAGATGTTTACCGACGTGCTGAAGCTGGCCCTTGAGGTATCGAAGAACACCGACGGAGCCTTCGACATTACCGTCGGTCCGCTGGTCAACGCCTGGGGCTTCGGCTTTAAGAGCAAGTCGATGCCCAGAGAGCAGCAAGTAGATAGCATCCGCCAATTCGTGGGGTACCAGATGATAACGCTTAACACGCAGGACTCGAAGCTCACCAAGAAAGACCCCCGCATACTGATGGACTGTTCGGCCATTGCCAAGGGCTATGCCTGCGACGTGGTGGCCAGATACTTAGAGAAGCAGGGTGTCAGCAACTACATGGTCATGATAGGCGGCGAAGTGGTTACCAAGGGCATCAACCCTACCCGACTGCCCTGGCGCATCGGCGTGACAAAGCCCGAGGAGGACACCATAGGCTGGAACCAGGAGAACCAGACGGTGCTCAACGTGACCGACAAGGCAATGGCCACGAGCGGCAACTACCGCAACTTCTACTATAAGGGCGGCAAGAAGTATGCCCACACCATTGACCCCGCCACGGGCTACCCCGTGCAGCACTCACTGCTGTCGGCCACTGTACTGACCGAGAACTGTGCCACGGCCGATGCCTACGCCACAGCCTTCATGGTGATGGGCATGGAGCGAGCCCGCAAGCTGTTAGAGAAACACCCCGAGCTGCTGGTGTATTTCATCTACACGGACGAGAAAGGCGAGCTGGCCGTATGGTTCTCGCCGTCGCTGAAGGACAAGATAGAAGAGTAATGCATCGAGCATAAATCATCATGCTGAAGATATACGACAAGCTGCTGCAGTTTCCGCTGTTTCAGGGAATGAGCCACAACGAGCTGATGCAGGTGGTGACGCACACGAAGATGGGGTTCGTGAAGTGGGCAGCGGGGAAGAGCATCGTCAGCGAAGGCGACAGCTGCACCCACCTCTACTTTCTTATTAACGGTTCGCTTGAGGCAGAGACCATGGCCGACGACCACAGTTACTACGTACGCGAACAACTGTCGGCACCCTACATTCTGCAACCCGAACGACTGTTTGGCATCAGGCAGCGCTACACATCATCTTTCCGCGCCGAAACACCCTGCCACTTCATTACCATCGACAAGCAGGAAGTGCTGCTGTTATTGGAAACCCAGTTGGTTTTCCGCATCAACTTGCTCAATCTGCTGGCCACTGAGATCCAGCGACTCGGCCACCACCCGTGGCAAAGCGCCACACAGACACTGAGAGCTGCGCTCATCCGCTTTTTCATTCAGCACACCCTCCGTCCTGCAGGGGCGAAGACGTTTCACATTCTGATGACGCGCCTGGGACAGGAGATGCGCTGCACCCGCCAGGAAATTTCGCGGGAGCTCAACCAGATGCAGGCCGAAAGTCTGCTTGTCCTGCACCGTGGCCGCATAGAGATTCCCATGCTCGAACGGCTGCTGATGTAAAAAAAGAATGACGCGACCCATCACGGGCAGCGCCATTCGCGGAAATCATTTAATGTATAACTTAATTGAAGTTTCTATCCCTTATGACCCCCTCTGGCTCCCCCTGTAGGGGGAGGAGAGATACCTTGCAAACCCTTGTGACCCCCTCTGACTCCCCCTGTAGGGGGAGGACAGAATGTGTGCATGCCCTTGCGTGGTAATCATCCCCCTCCTACAGGAGGGGATAGTGGAGGTCACTTTGGACTTAATTTTGCTGACTTTCTTGCAGTTGATGGAGGTGGGAAACTTAAATATCTTAATAGTCTCTAAAAATGTATTGAGTAGAAAAAGTCATTCAGCCTATTTCTTGACAAACTCCACGCGGCGGTTCTTGGCACGGCCCTCGTCGGTGGTGTTGGGAGCTACCGGCTCGTGGCTGCCCTTGCCGACGGCACGCAGGTTGAAGCCGTCAACGCCCATTCCCTCAAGCGCCTTAACCACAGCCTCGGCACGCTTCTGGCTGAGTGGATCGTTCACGGCATCAGAGCCCTGATTGTCGGTATGGCCCTGCACCTCGAAGCGCACCGTGGGGTTCTTCTTCATGAAGTCAGCCACCTTCTGAATCTCTGCCATAGACTCAGGCAGCAGTTCTGCCTTGCCCGTCTGGAAGAGGATGTTGTTAGTGACGAACTTACCCGTCTCCTGGATGGCACGCTCCACGGCCGACATGTCGGTCTCGTTACGCTCGTACAGCTCAACGGCACCTTTGGCAATCACGACGTTCTTCACGTAGGTGGGACGGTCATTCTTGTGGCCCGACCATATCGTCAGCCAGCCGGCACCAGCCTTGACGCTTGGCACGTTGACCACGCGCTTGCCATCGATATAGAACTTGAGGGCACGCTTGTTGAACGACAGGGCGAAGTGATGCCAACGGCCATCGTTGATGACGCAAACATCCTTAGCCGACGTGTGACCTTGCTTGTCTGTCCACCCTTCTGTAGAGGGTCGTACATAGTCACAGTCTATTGTCTGCTTGTCATAACTCATAGAGTAATAGATGGTAAAGATTTCGTTGTCGTGCCGCTCGGTCTCGTGCATGAAGTCTATCTCAATGCTGGGCGCGCCGTCCTTGGGACGGTCGTTGAACAGCATGTCGTATTCTACGGTAAACACGTCGCCCAGATAGTTCTTGATGCCGCCCTTGACTAACGGAGTAATCCAGCCGTCGCCGTCGATGAGGGCGATACATTTCTCGCCGTTCACCGTGGCAATCTCGGCATTACCACGCACAAGGTCCCACTTCGAGGGGAACTCACCCACCTGCTCGCCCTGCATGTTGTCCTCGAACATGATGACGCTGCCACGCTTAAAGTCATTCTTTACAGCCCCTGTAGTGGCGGCCGGGTCAGCAGGCGAAGCGTCAGCCGGGTCAGCCGACTCAGCAGGCTCAGGGGTGTCGCCATCGTCCTCTGTTCCGTTCACCACGCCTTCCACAGCACCGTCAACAGCACCGTCAACAGCCCTATCGACAGCGGTGTTCACCTTATTCTCAATCGCATTCTGCGCTCTCCGCTTGATACGGCCCAAGATGCCCTGTGCATCAGCTTCAGGGATACATAAGACAAAAAAGAGTGCTACAAATAATAATCTAAAAATCTTTTCCATAATTCATAAAGTATTGGGTTAATAGTTCATCTAACGGCTACAAAGATAGTAATAATAAATGAAACTACCAAAGAATAACGTTAATTCTTTTTAATCGTAGATAACTTTCATCGTTTTTTAGTATCTTTGCATCCCAAATAAAGAAGAGAAAGCAATGAGCAACGAAGAACATAAGAATCCGTTTCTGGAACCCTACAACACGCCGCACGACACGGTGCCCTTTGACCGCATCAGACTGGAAGACTACGAAGAAGCCTTCATGGAAGGCATCCGACGCGACAACGAGCTGATAGAGAAAACGCTCAACAACCCTGAGCGGCCCACTTTCGACAATACTATTATTAATAAGGAGGACGACGAGGACGGCTACTACGACCTGCTCGGGCGCGTATCTACCGTATTCTTCAACCTGCTGTCGGCAGAGACCAACGACGAGATGGACGCGCTGGCACAGAAGATTCAGCCCATTCTGACGAAACACGCCAACGACGTGCGGCTGAACCCACAGCTGTTTGAGCGCATCAAGGCCGTTCACCTGCACCACCGCCGGCTGACTCAGGAAGAGCAGAAACTATTAGATGACACCTACGAAGGACTGGTGCGCAGCGGTGCACTGCTCGATGAAGCCGGAAAGGAGCGTCTGCGCCAGCTGACCGAGGAGGCTTCGATGCTGTCATTGCAGTTCTCACAAAATCTGTTGAAGGAGAACAAAGCCTACACACTGGAAATTACAGACGAGAAACAGTTGGACGGACTGCCCCAGACCGCTATCGACGCAGCCGCCCTGGCATGGAAGGAGGCTCATGAGCCCAATGAGGCCAATGAGCCCCAAAACGGCTGGCTCTTCACACTCGACTATCCCAGCTACTCGCCCTTCATGACCTACTCCACACAAAGGGAACTGAGGAAGCAGATGTACATGGCCCGCAACACGGTGTGTACCCACGACAACAGCGAGAACAACCTCGAAATATGCAAACGGCTCGTCAACCTGCGCCGTGAGATAGCCCAGCTTTTAGGCTATAAGACCTATGCCGACTACGTGCTGAAACGCCGCATGGCATCGAACACCCGCAATGTCTATAAGCTGTTGAATGACCTCATCGATGCCTATAAGCCTACGGCCATGAAGGAGAAGGAAGAGCTTTGCAGACATGCTGCGGCAGCAGATTCTTCACTCTTCACGCTTCACTCTTCACTGAAGCCCTGGGACACTGCCTTCTACAGCCACAAGCTGCAGATGAAGAAATACAACATCGATGCCGAGATGCTACGGCCCTACTTCGAGCTGAAGAACGTCATCAAGGGAGTCTTCGGACTGGCCAACCGCCTGTATGGCATCACATTCAAGGAAAACAAGGACATTCCCGTCTATCATCCTGACGTGAAAGCCTACGAGGTTTTCGACAAGGACGGAAGCTACCTGGCTGTGTTCTACGCCGACTTCCACCCGCGCAAAGGCAAGCAGGGCGGTGCCTGGATGACGGAGTACCAGGGGCAGTTTATTGACAAGAAAGGCGAAAACGTACGACCGCACGTCTCGGTGGTCATGAACCTGACGAAACCCACCGAGGACAAGCCGGCACTGCTGACACTAGGCGAGGTAGAGACCTTCCTGCACGAGTTTGGCCACTCGCTGCACGGCATGTTCGCTAATACGCGCTTCGAGAGTCTTTCGGGCACCAACGTGCTGTGGGACTTCGTCGAGCTGCCCTCGCAGTTCATGGAGAACTTCGCTATTGAAAAGGAGTTTCTGCGCACCTTCGCATTCCATTATCAGACGGGCGAGCCACTACCTGACGAACTCATCAAGCGCATTGTCAAGAGCCGGAACTTCATGGCGGCCACGGCCTGCCTGCGTCAGGTCAGCTTCGGACTGCTCGACATGGCCTACTACACCCAGCGGGAGGTTTTTGATGCTGACATCATTGCCTTCGAGAAACAGGCTTGGAAGAAAGCCATACTGGGTGAGCAGCTGCCCGACACCTGCATGACGGTGCAGTTCTCGCACATCATGGCAGGCGGCTATGCTGCCGGTTACTACAGCTACAAATGGGCAGAAGTGCTCGACGCTGACGCATACAGCGTGTTCAAGCGTCACGGCATCTTTGACCCAAAGACCGCTCAAAGCTTCCGCGACAACATTCTGTCGAAGGGTGGCACGGAGCACCCCATGACACTCTACAAGCGTTTCCGTGGAGGAGAGCCAACAATAGAAGCCCTGCTCAAAAGAAATGGCATTAAGCCCAATAAGGCCCATAAGCCCCATAAGCCCTATAATCCCCATAAGCCCCATGACTAAACAAGAACTGTTAGACCACCGCTACTTGCGCATGGCCCGCATCTGGGCCGAAAACTCCTACTGCCAGCGCAGACAGGTAGGAGCCCTTGTGGTAAAGAACAAAATGATTATCAGCGACGGCTACAATGGCACGCCCAGTGGATTCGAGAACGTTTGTGAGGATGAGCAGAACGTGACAAAGCCATACGTGCTGCATGCCGAGGCCAACGCCATCACGAAGCTGGCCCGTTCCAGCAATAACTCTGAGGGCGCCACCATTTACATTACGGCATCACCCTGCATCGAATGCGCCAAGCTCATCATTCAGGCAGGCATCAAGCGCGTAGTGTATGGCGAGCAGTACCGTCTGACCGACGGCATTGAGCTACTCCAGCGGGCGGGCATCGAGGTGGTATTCATTGACATCAACGAAATAACGAAATAAAACAGAACATGCAAAACAAAAACCGTTTCATGCCGTTGCTCATGGCATTGTGCATCGTCATAGGTATCCTCATCGGGACATTCTATGCGAACCACCTGTCGGGCAACAGGCTGAGCATCATCAACTCCAGCGGCAACAAGCTGAACAGCCTGCTGCAAATAGTCAACGACCAATATGTAGATACGGTCAACATGGAAGACCTCGTGGAGGGTGCCATGCCCCTGATACTGTCGGAACTGGACCCGCACTCGGTCTATATTTCGGCTAAGGATGTGCAGATAGCCAACGATGACCTGAAGGGCTCATTCTCGGGTGTGGGCATTGAGTTCACCATCCGCCAAGACACTGTCCGGGTTCAGAATGTCATCAGCAACGGACCGTCAGAGCGTGCCGGACTCATTGCCGGTGACAAGATTGTAAGCATTGACGACCAGCCGTTCGTTGGCAAGATTGTCACCAACGAGGAGGCCATGCACCGTCTGAAAGGTCCCAAAGACACAAAGGTGAAGATTGGCGTCATACGCTACGGTGAGAAGAAGGTGAAATACTTTACCGTCACCCGTGGCGAGATACCCATTAAGAGCATTACCGCAGCCTACATGCTTGACGACAATACCGGTTACATCCGCATAAAAAACTTCGGCGAGAACACGTACCCCGAGATGCTGGTGGCACTGGCCCAGCTCTCGCAGCAAGGCTTCACGAACCTCACCATCGACCTGCGCGGCAACACGGGCGGCTACTTGGCTTCTGCCGTTCAGATTGTCAATGAGTTCCTGCCCAAGAACAGCCTTATTGTCTATACCGAAGGCCGCAAATCTGATCGCCAGGAATACCGCAGCAACGGCAATGGCTCCTATCAAAGAATTCCGTTAGTAGTGCTCATTGACGAAGGTTCTGCCTCGGCATCTGAAATTCTGGCCGGTGCCATTCAGGACAACGACCGTGGCACCATCATCGGGCGACGCTCGTTCGGAAAAGGCCTCGTACAGCAGCCGTTGTCGTTTGCCGACGGCTCCATGATTCGTCTGACCATTGCGCGCTACTACACCCCGTCAGGCCGTTGTATCCAGAAGCCTTACTCGTCAGGCTCCGACCAAGACTATGAATCGGACCTCATGACACGCTATCAGCATGGAGAATACTTTTCGCAGGACAGCATCAAGCATACCGGACCCGCCTACCACACCCTGAAAGAGCAACGTACCGTGTATGGCGGCGGTGGTATTACACCCGACATCTTTGTACCCGAGGACACGCTGGGCGTGACCTCCTATTATAAAGAGGCCGCCATGACAGGACTCATTCTGCAGTTTGCCTACAGCTACACTGACGAGAACCGTGCCAAGCTATCTACCTACAAGGATGCCAAGGCATTAGCAGCCTACCTGCAAAAGCAGAACACCGTAGAGCTGTTCGCAAACTATGCCGACAAGAACGGTCTGAAGCGGCGCAACCTCCTGATTCAGAAGTCACACAAGCTGCTGGAGCGTTTCGTCAACAGCCGCATCATCTACAACATGATGAGTGAGCAGGCTTGGCTGGAATACCTGAATACCGATGACCCTGTCATCGATGCGACATTAAAGCTTTTCCGGGAAAACAAGGCCTTCCCTGTCAACGAAGAGCGCGAAGAGAAAAGCCAGAAGAAAGTAGCTGTCGGAACTCCGGCACACGTACCGTATATGTTTCAGTGGAAGCGGATGTCAGCAATGACCTGACTCTGCACGGCAGCATTCAACTGCTGTACCAACTCCTGACGACGCATGCTGAGCTCGGCCCGCAAGGCCGGGCTCAACAGTTTTACATACAGCGTCTGGTTACGGATAACCACGTCCTGCGTGTAACGGGCAACGGTCGGACCGGCAACCACCGGCCACGCATCAATGAGCCGCTTCTGCAGCAGCGGCGTTTCCAGTCCCTGAGCACGCAGATTGCGCATCACCAGGTCGTGCAGTTCTTTTACTTCGCGTCTAAACACCTTTGATATCTTCTATTTTACACTCAACACTCAACACTCAACACTCAACTCTGAACGCTCAACACTCAACCCTCAACACTCAACCCTCAACCGCCCCATTGTCAACCTGGAATATCTTATAGTCCATCGATGAGCTTTGCAGTATCTGGTCCAAATGTTCGCGGTTAGTATCGGTAATGAATATCTGGCCAAAGTCCTTACCCGACACTAATTTCACAATTTGTTCCACGCGGTCGGCATCGAGCTTGTCGAAGATATCATCAAGCAGCAGCAGCGGCGTGGTACGTGAAGCCGTCCGTTTCAAGAACTCAAACTGTGCCAGTTTCAGGGCGATGACGTATGTCTTGCTCTGTCCCTGTGAACCTTCACGCTTCATCTGATGTCCAGAAAGGGTGAACTCCAAGTCATCACGGTGTACGCCATGGAGGGAATAGCCCACGGCCCTGTCCTTCATACGGTCGCGTTGAATGACGTCTAACAGCGGGCCGCGTTGGCAATGAGAAACGTATGTCAGCCCCACCTTTTCACGGTCGCAAGAAATAGCCTGATAGTAATGCTGGAAGACGGGAATGAGTTCCTCAACGAAAGCAGCACGTTTCTTGTAGATAAGCTCGCCTTCACAGGCCATCTGCTCTTCCAGAATATCGAGGACAGCAGGGTCCGGCTCGTGGTCTTCCTCTTTCAGCAGCTTGTTACGCTGGAGAAGTGCCCTGTTATAACGGGTCAGCTCGTCCATATAGATACGGTCATACTGCGAAATAACCATGTCCATCAGCCGGCGGCGGTCCTCACTGCTGCCATTGATGAGCAGCGTATCGTCAGGCGACACCACCACCAGCGGAATGAGTCCGATATGTTCAGAAAGCCGCTTGTATTCCTTCTTGTCGCGCTTAAAGTGCTTCTTCGTGCCCCGCTTCATACCAGCATAGATGGCCAAGGTCTCAGACTCATTGGGCTTATAAGGCTCATTGGGCTTATTGGCCCCATAAGGCTCATAGGTTCCCTCCAGCATGAAGAAATCGGCATCATGCCGCATGACCTGTGAATCAATGGGGTTCTGCATGCTTCGGCAGAATGACAAATAATAGATGGCATCCAGCACATTGGTCTTCCCCACCCCGTTGTGTCCGATGAGGCAGTTCATCTTCGGTGAAAGCTCCAGCGTAGCCTCCACTATATTCTTATAATTCAAGATAGATAAGCGTCGTAAAATCATCTTCTCATTCAAATTCGATGCAAAAATACTGAAAATATTGCCGTAAAACAAAAAAAGTCGGCAATAAATTTCAATATATCCAATAAAATGAGTAATTTTGCAACCGCATTTTTAAAACGCAGAAAAAAACAACTAAAAATAATGGCAGAAAAAAACGTAAAAAACAACGCTCAGAAGACTGAAGAAGCGTTGAGTGGTTCAGAAGCCTTCTTCTTAAAATATAAGAAGGCAATTATTGGTGGTGTTATTGCTATTATAGCAGTCATTGCCTTGTGGGTTATCATTGACATGTTTGTCATCACTCCTAACCGTATTAAGGGACAGGAAGCACTGGCCAAGGGTCAGACACTTTTTGCAAACGACCAGATGGAGAAGGCGCTCAATGGCGACAGCACTGGTTTCGTTGGTTTTGCTAAGCTCGCAGAGGAATATAGTGGCAAGAACGCTAACCTCGCCAACCTCTACACCGGTCTGGCATACGCCCAGCAGGAGAAGTGGGAAGACGCTATAAAATATCTGGAGAAGTATGAGGACCAGGGTGACCAGATGGTTTCTCCCGCTGTAGAAGGTGCCTTAGGCAATGCTTATGCTCACCTGAACAAGCTGGACGAGGCTGTTAAGCACCTGACCAATGCTGCTAAGCGCGCTGACAACAACTCGCTCTCTCCCACCTTCCTGATTCAGGCTGGTGAGATTCTCGAGAGCCAGGGTAAGAAGGCCGAAGCACTGGAACTATACAAGCAGGTGAAGGAAAAGTACTTCAACTCTATGCAGTATCAGATTATTGACGCATACATTGAACGCGCAAGCAACTAATTTTGAGTTAGGGGTTAGTAGTTAGTAATTATGATTGCCGCGCATGCCATTGGACAGGCGGTTGCATTTTAGGTTTCTTCCTTTATGCAGTAATCATAATTACTAACTATAGTTTTCCACCTCCATGAACTGCGAGATAATCAGCAAAATTAAGCCCGAGGTGACCTCCCCCATCCCCTCCTGTAGGAGGGATAAAGTGACCTCCCCCATCCCCTCCTGTAGGAGGGGAGATAATTACCGCTCAAGGGCTTGCACACATTCTGTCCTCCCCCTACAGGGGGAGTCAGAGGGGGTCACAAGGGCTTGCAAGGTATCTGTCCTCCCCCTACAGGGGGAGTTAGAGGGGGTCACAAGGAAGGGAAACTTCAATTACTAATATCTAATCATTTATTCTAAGCACTATGGCAACAAAAAATCTTTCAGAATATAATATTGACAAGGTTCCCGACGCATCAAACATGTGTTTCGGCATTGTAGTAGCAGAGTGGAACCCGGAAATAACCGATGCTTTACTGCAAGGTGCTGTCAGCACATTAGAGAAGCATGGCGCACTGCCTGAGAACATTCATGTCAAGACTGTTCCCGGCTCTTTTGAACTCATCTATGGAGCACACCAGATGTCACTCAACGACGGCTACGACGCCGTCATTATTCTGGGTTGTGTCATTCGTGGAGAGACGCCACACTTCGACTACATTTGTCAAGGTGTAACGGCAGGCATAGCCCGTCTGAATGCGACAGGGAACGTCCCTGTTATCTATGGTCTGCTGACTACCAACGACCTGCAGCAGGCAAAAGACCGTGCAGGCGGCCGATTAGGCAATAAAGGTGACGAATGTGCGGTAGATGCTATTAAGATGGCGAAATTCTAAAGACCCTATAAGGAAAAATTAAGGACGGCTCGTTGGAGCCGCCCTTAATTTTGCTATTTCAGAATTACCTTTCGGCCATTCTGTATATACACACCCTTGGTGGGCCGGTCGATGCGACGTCCACTCAGGTCATAAGTGGTTGAGCGTTGAGGGTTGAGGGTTGAGGGTTGAGCGATGCCTGTGCCGACACTTTCAGTCACAGTCAACACACCTGCCACAAACGCCAGCTTATAGCTTTCTGCCTCTGCGGTCACGGTGATGGGATATTCACCGGGTTCCGAGGTCTCGTCGGCCTCACAGGTGAATACCGGTTCGCTAATCCATACCGGCACCGTCTCGTCATTCACCAGACCTTCGAAGGTCAGTTCAAATTCCGGATTAGGCTGTCCTTGCTCACGGGTGGCGTTTACGACAGTAGCCGTTGCCTCTACCTTCTGCACTACAAGATAACCGTCTTCAAACTCTACCAATTCGTCAGTAATCGTGCCGGGCGAGATGTAAATAGGATAGCGTCCTGCCGGTGAGAGCGGTGTTGCCTCACAGGTCATTTCAGGCATACCTTCTACATAGTCACCCAATATATTAAAGGTGAACTCGGGATTCTCCTCACCATACTTACGAATGGTGTTACGTACCTTCACGGTGGTACCAAACTCTACCACATTGATGAAGTCCTTCCACTGAGCCTTCTGGCCAAACTTGGTCTTCATGCCGCTACGTACATAGAGCGTGCAAGCAGACATGCTCATACCCGTAAACACGTCATTACCAGCCAGGGTGGGCACTTCCTTGCCCTTCACGCGGAGCTCTGACATGGACGACGCATTACGGAACGCCTCACGACCGATGGTGGTCACGCTGGCAGGAATAATCACTGCGTTCAGGCGGGCACAGCCAGCCAAGGCGTAATTACGGATATTCACCGTACCGTCAGGAATTTCCAAATCGCCACTTGCACTGGGCAGGACGGCAATCAGGTCTGTGGCATCATTCACATTCCAAACCATTCCCTGTTCGTCAATGACAAAGTCTGCCTCTGCATCAGGCGCACCGATTTCCAGGTCGCTCAGCTGCGTACACAGAGCCAGCGCACCATCGCCCCAGTGCTTCAGGCCAGCGGGAAGCTTCAGGCTTTTGAGCTGTCGGCAGCCATAGAAGGCACGCTCAGGCAGTTCGTTCTCAGTAGTGGTCAGACGCGTAGTACCGTCAATGAGGAACGGATTGCCGCCTTCCACGATGTGCGCCTGTGACAGGTCGAGCTCGTGCAACATTCCGTCAGTACGCTCATTGTATTCATCGACACCGGCCATCTTACGCAGATAGAGCAGGTCACTGGAGTTAATGTTGCCCGTCAGGGTCAGTGAACCTACATAGCCCAGCTCCTCTTCCGTAATCAGGCTGTTCAGTGAGCCAGCCTCGTCGAGTGTCAGCTCCTTGTCAACCAGTTCGCGACGCTCGCCACGCACTCCGATAATCATGTCCTGGCCAGTGCTGAACTGATAGTAGGAGGGGTTCAACAGCGAGATGTCGTAGTAGCCGTCGTCGTCGCCACTCCATCCCCAGTTGACATAGACCATACCCTGGGCGTTGTAGCCGTGCAGCACGAAGGCGTGGCCTCCGCTGTAGTAGCTGGAGCCACCGTAGTAGATGGGGCCGTCTTCGCTCAAGGCGGTGAACACCATGTCCATCCAGTCCTGGTCGCTGTAGCCCGGGCCGTTGTAGCCGTCGCGTTCGTAGCAGGTGGCATCGGTCAGTCCGAAGTAGGTGCGCAGTCCCTCGGCCGCGTCGGTCGAGTAGGCTCCGCTGCCGCTCTCCTGGTAGCCGCCGTACTGCATGTTGGCAGCCACGCCGCAGTCGCGCATCAGCAGTGCCACTGCCTGTGCCTGTGCGTCGTTGTAGGGCTGCACGGCGTAGTTGTCGAGCATGTTGTCCCAGTCGTAGTAGTCATCCTCGAAGGTGGCGGTGATGGCCGAGCCGCTCGTGTCGTACTGCGGGTAGTAGATGGTGCGCTGACCTACGCCGTGCTCGGGCACCTTATAGTAGTTGAGCACCTGGGCCATGGCCGTAGCCACGCAGCCGGTGTAGAGGCGGTCGCCGCCGTTAGAGAGTGGCAGCAGCATGTTGTAGGGGTCCAGCTGGTCCCACTCGGTGGTCATGAGGGGGCCTACCTGCGTGGGGAACTTCGCTGGGTCGGGCGCTATGGGCGCGAGCGCAATGTTGTTCTGCACGGCGTAATCTACCGCGTCGCTCATAGCTGAGAGCCACCACTGGAAGTTGGTATTGCGACCCTCGGAGTAGCGCTTCGAGGAGACGCCCAACAGTTCGGGCACGAGGTCGTCGCTCGACACAACGGCAAAGCCGCCGTGCTCGAAGCCATAGATTTCGTAGCCTACGCTCTGCTTGAGCAGCTTCAGTTCACCTGCCGGACGCGGTGCTTTCCTTACGCGCGCGCGCTCAGCATTAATGGCAGCGATGGCTGCCTCCTTCATCTGGGCCTTCGGGCGTGGAGCCGCCTTTCCCGTCATCGACAGCAGCGCGAGGGCTGCTATCAGCATCAAAATACGTTTTCGTTTCACTTTTTTGCCTTATTAATATGTTAGAATATGCGTTTAGTAAAGAGTTTGAGGAAATGAAGTTACATTTCCCTTACCATTTTATTATTATTGTGTGCAAAGTTACGAAATATCTTACAATATACCAAATAATTAGCCCAAAAAGAGGAGGGTACACCGAAATGTACCCTTCTCAATAATCATTATGAAGTTCTGGTTTACTTCACCAGGACAGCCTTGCCATTGATGACATAGACACCCTTCAGGCCGTCCAAGCTCTTCACCTGATGGCGAATCTGCTTGCCGTCGAGCGTATAGACGTCGAAGGCCTTGCCTTCAGCCAGCTTGATGGCGTCGATAGCGGTGGTGACAGAAATGGTCACTTCGACGGGCTTCGACTCAGAGCCGTTAGTATAAACAGCGCTGACAGCAAACTGGTGGTCGCCAGACGTGAGGGTTGCGGGGTCAATGATGTAGGTCGTCTCGTCACCCGTAACGGTAGCTGCGAGCTCACCATCAACATAGATGTTGTAGCTTTCTACATCGCCGCCGCCTACGAGGTAGGTGATATCGTCAACCATGAGACCGAAGATGTCTTGCGAGGTGTGACGGATGGCGAAGTACTTCGAACCTTCGGGCAGGTCAACGCTGAACTCCGTCCACTCGGTAGCGTCGGTAGAGAAGGTCTGTAACGACGTGAAGCTTGCCGGGTCGGTGTCAGTAGAAGAAGCCAGCACCTCGAAGCTCTCCTGACCATACTGGGCAGTGATGGTGCGAGCGAAGAACGAGATGGACTGTGCCACGCCGGGCAGCTCGGGCGAAATCAGCCAGTGGTTGGTGGCGTCAACGTTGCCTTCGGGCTCTGCCACACAGGTAGAGATGAAGTACTGACCGCCGCTGTGAGCAGCATAGTTAGTGCTCAAATCCTGTGCCAGCTGGGTCGAAGCGGGAGCCATGACGATCCAAGCATTCTGAGCGCCCAGGTTGGGAACGTTGATGCCGTCGAATCCGTAGGCGTAGGTGCCGTTGCCGTCGAAGACGGTCCACTCGCCAATCTTACCGGTGTGTACGTCAGCACCCAGTCCGCCGGTAGCGAATTCGTCGTAGCTCTCTACATCCTCAGTATAAGATGCGGTGCCGTTTTCGGGAGCCGTCCAAGAGAGCTCAACGCCATTGTCGGTCTGCGTGCCGGTGAGGTTCTCAGGCTGAGCAGCGCTCGACTCTACGATGCTGATAATCGTCTCTGCAGAGTTGTTGTCCTCGTTGAGGTCGTTCTCAAATACTACCTCGGCGGTCAGCGTTACGTCGGCTGCATCGTCGAAGATGGTGGTAGCGAACGAAGCCTCGAACTCGCTGGTAGCGAACGGAGCCAACGTCTCATTGACAGTTTTGTTGAACAGTTCCTGGTCACCAGCCTTGATGATAACAGTGTAGCCATCGGCGGCGTTCTCGCCCTCGTTCTTGACGGTGGCCTTGATGGTAGCCGACTCGCCGGCCTGCACCTTGGCAGGAGCTGTGACGGCAACCGAGAGGTCGTACTCGTAGAGGTCTACGATGCGGATGTTGTCGATGATGAGGGTATCCTCATATTGGTCAACGCTCGGAGTCTCGATGTTGGCCATGATACCCACCGTAGAGAAGCGCTGTGCAGTATTGATGCTGGTCAAGGGCACCTTGAACGTGGTGTATTCCTTAGTCACGTTGGCCTGAGCCAGGAGTTGCAGATTGCCGTTATCCATGGAGCCGATGCCATAGACCTTGTCGGTGCTCTCACTGCGCACGTCGAGCAGCAGTGTCGGGTTGGCAGCAGTCTTCAGGTTCACCTTGTCAAGCACGAAGTACACCTGCTCGCCATTGCCATTGTTGTAGAGCTTCAGGGCCACGCCGTCCCCGTCGGATGCGTTGGTGCTCGCGCCCAGTCCGCCGTTGCTGTTCCATGCATAGTGTAGGGTCATTCCCTCGAAGCTTTCGAAGAGAGGAATGTCCAGCGGCGCACCCACGAGCACCTCGCTGTAGGCCAGTGTGGCGTCGGTAGCAGCCGTGCCGTCGTTGGCCGAGATGCCGAAGTACTGGTAGTCCAGTTCTCCCTCGTCAACGGGGAAGTCAATCGTGAGCTCGGTCTGTCCGGTCACGTCGGCAATGGTCTGGTCAACCACGAGATAGCTGCCGAAGATGCTCGACTCCACTGCCAGCGTGCTGATTTCATACTTCATGGTAGCGGGGTTCACGTAGCCGCCGTGTGCGCCCGTGGCTGCATCCCATGCGAAGGTGATGGACGTCGGGGTCGTGCTCACTACATGGAAGTTCTTCACGTCGGCAGGTGTGTCAACACCCACATAGACGGTCACCTTCTCCGACTTCTTGCCGGGATTGCCGTCCTTGTCGTAAGGAATGGCCTGATAGGTGTGCAGACCGTCGGAAACAGTCTCGTCTGTATATTCGGCAACATTTCCGGGGAGCACGTTCAGTGTGGTGAGCAGTTCGTTGTCGCGCAGAATCTCGATCTTGGTCAGGTTTTCAGCCGTCAGCTCGTCGCCGCCAACAGTCACAGAAGGAGCGGTCACCTCAATCTTGGCTGACTTAGCGCCTTCGGCAGCAGGAGTAACTGCCAGCTCAGGAGCTGCGGGAGCCGTGGGCTCCAGACCCTTCTCAATAGACAGCGAGTTGACCACTAAGCGCCAGTTGTTGGGGTCGGAGATGGCGTGGATAGCAATGAAGTATTGGCCAGCTTCGGTAGCGGTGAACTCACCCTCGAAGTCTTCGGCCTCGGTGGAGCTTACCTCGGTAGGACCGATGGCAGTGATGTTCAGTCCCTCGGCAGTGGCCACCTTGCCCACCTTCACCTCGAAGCGCTCAGTGTAGCTGGCGCTGTAGGATTTGGCGTTCACGGTCACCTTATAGCTCTTGCCGGCCTCCAAGTTGAAGGCGGGGCTGACGAAATAGTCGTCGCCGGGGTTGGTAGAGTCATAGCTGTAGATGGTACCAATCGACGAGCTGAACGACCATGTCTTGCCGTCCTCGTTGTTGTCGATGATGGTGAACAGGCCCGTCTGGTCCTGTGTCAGGTCGAAGGTGTAGGGCACAGAGAGTGCTGCGGTGACCAGAACGCTCACCTCCTCGCTCTTCTGTCCGATGCCGTCGGCATTGTACGGTATTACCTGATACTTGTGTGTGCCGATGGTCAGACCTTTCTCCTCGTTATCCACGACGGTACGCTCCGAACCGGGAGCCACGTCGGCCAGGCTCTCAATCACTACGCCGTCGCGCAGCACGTCAATCTTGGTCAGGTTTTCGGTCATCTCGTTACCGTCAATGGTCGTAGTGGGCGCGTTGAAGACGATGGTGGCCTCTATCTTGTTCTCTGTCGGTGTCACCACCAGGTCGGTCACGGCGGCAGGAGCAGTAGGCTCGGCACCCACCTCAATGGTCAGGGTCTTCACCTTCAGGCGGAACTGGTCGGCATCCGAAGTGGCATGGATGGCCACATAGTAGGTGCCAGCCTCGTCAGCTGTGAACGAGCCGCTGAAGTCGGTAAAGTCTTTAGAGGTCACCTCTGTTTCGGCAATGGCCACGGTCGAGAGGCCCTCAACGGTAGCTTCCTTGCCCACCTTCACCTCGAACTTCTCGGGATAGCCGCTGTTGGCAGCGTTCACGGTCACGTTGTAGCTCTTGCCGGCCTCGAGCTTGATGGGCAGTATCAGGTAGTCGTCGGCAGCCAATGAGCTGTTGTAAGTATAGTTGGCAAAGTTCGACTCGCTCCAAGTCCAGGTCTTGCCGTCCTCATTGTTGTCGATGACGAAGAAGTCGCCAAACGGAGCATCGGTGGTGAAGTCGGCCACGTAGGGAGCCGTGATGGGAGCTGCCTCCAGCACGAAGTCATCGACATAGAAGTAATACATGTTAGCGTCGGAGATGGCGTGTATGCCGATGTAGTACGTGCCAGACTCCGTAACGGTGAACTCGTTGTTCTCATAAGTTACGAAACCAGCGGAAGTAACGACGGTAGCGGGCAGCACCTCAGCACCGGCAGAGAGAGCCTCGGCCGTTCCCTCCAAGGCGGCCTTCACCTCGAAGCGCTCAGGATAGTTATTTGACTGAGCGTGAGCAGCGACGCTGAAGTGGTACTTCTTACCGGCCACGAGCTTGATGCCCGGCGATACGAGCCAGTCGTCGCCTGCGTTGGTGTCGTGGTAAGTGTAGCGAACCATGCCACTATAGAAGGCCCATGTGCGGCCGTCCTCGTTGGCATCGATGATGGTGAAGTGCTTCTGGTCAGCAGCGTCGTCGAAGGTGTTGGCGTAGGGCAGCGTCTCGATGACGGTAGGAGCGGGCGCCTCGGCATAAATGGTCAGCGACTCAATGTAGTTGAGATAGTACATGCGGTCCTCAGCGGCGTTGAACACGATGAGCTGATTTGCATCGAGTGCCAGCGTCTGGGCCTCGCTGTCGTAGGTCATGGTGAAGTCCTGCAGATTGCCGGTATCAGAATCGGCACCTACTGCCCAGATGGGCATGGTACTGCTATACATGCCGACGAACTGGAACTTGCTGAAGGTGACGGTAGTGCCGTCGAGGGTACCCTTGATCCAGGCGTCGGGGAAGTTGGACGTCAGTCCGCTGAT
>ONRS01000102.1 GCA_900320255.1 uncultured Prevotellaceae bacterium | reverse complement strand
GTTGGTAGAGCATCGGACTGAAAATCCGTGTGTCCCCGGTTCGATTCCTGGAGGTACCACTCCTCCTTTCATTAGCCCGGTTTTCCGTGATGGAGCCGGGTTTTCTTTTTATTTAAAACAAATAGCATTATGGGAATAGTAATTGGTATTGACGTTGGCATTAGCACCACAAAGATTGTGGGACTGCAAGATGGTAAGATTATCTCACCCATCCGCATTACAGCGGCCGACCCTATCACGTCACTCTACGGCGCATTTGGCAAGTATCTGCACGACAACGACATTGCCCTCGGTGACGTGGAGCAGGTCATGCTGACCGGTGTCGGCTCTGCCTACATTGACGGGAAACTCTATGGTCTGCCCACAGAACATACTGACGAGTTCATAGCCGACGGACTGGGAGCCCGCTATGAGTCGGGACTGAAGAAGGCTATCGTCGTATCAATGGGAACGGGCACCAGTTTTGTGCAGTGCGACTGTCATGGCATTCGTCACATTGGCGGACTGGGCATTGGAGGCGGAACACTGCAGGGCCTCAGCCGCGTTATGCTGAACACCAACAACATCAAGCAGGTGGCCTCTATGGCCATGCAGGGTGACATCAGCCACATCAACCTGCTCATTGGCGACATCAGCGCCCACCCGCTGCCGGGCCTGCCCATGAACGCCACCGCCTCGCTGTTCAGCCGTGCTCAATACGATGCTCCCAAAGAGGACATCGCACTGGGCATCATCGTCATGGTGCTGCAGACCATCGGTTCTGCCAGCGTCCTGTCGGCCCTGAACACAGACATACGTGACTTCGTGCTGATAGGCAACCTCACGCTGCTGCCCCAGTGCAAGGAGGTATTCCCCATGCTGGAGAAGCTCTATAAGGTACATTACCACATACCGAAATACTCGGAGTTCTGTACTGCCATTGGTGCTGCATTAAGCTATCAGCACGACTTGCAGACTATATAAGTCCCTTATCGCGCTCCTCACGCTCCATGTCGTCAAGCAGGACAAGGGCCAACTGCTCTACCAGTTCTTTCGGGACGCTGAAGCGGATATCGGGGCTGTGCGGGTCAATGGATTCCAGGAAATGGGGCATTTCGCCCTTATACACCTTACGCATGCGATCGCTCTTTCCAATATCATTCGAACAAGTGTAAGAGATATTGGCAAAGCGGTCGCAAAGTTTTAAGAAGGGTGCGTATGCCGTTTCACGAATGCCACTGTAATACTTCTCCCCTGCCCTCTCTGCACGGTTACGTCCCTTGTCGTTGGTCAACGCATAGACAATTTCGGTGGCCAAGAAAGCCTGCTCCTCCGACATGTACTGTCGCGACACGCCCATCACGTCATTATAGGTCAGCCGGGCATCCTCAATACTGTCGTGGTAATAGGCTCCGAAGAAGAGCGGCAGCACATCGTCTGCCGAGGCACACACCAGATGTCCGAACTGCCTGACAGCATCGGCCACCATGTCGAGGTGGAATCCATACGGGTGTATTCCACCATACGTCTGATTCACACTTGCATGCAGCTCATGGGCTGACTTTCGAATCCTCTCTATCTGTCCCCCATATTCTTTCTGTAGGGCCAAAAATGTTTCCTTTTCCATATAAGTTTCTATATTCTGTCTGCAAAAATAATAAAAAAACGGCAGAGTTGTGCACCCTGCCGCTAATTATTTTGCTAAGAGCCCGATTTTTAGTTACCAAACCTCTTCATCGTCCTCATCTTCTTCGGTATCACCTTCGTAGATGTCACCAGTACGTCCACGGCGGTAATGTCGGGGAGCACCGACCGTTACACCAGAGCCGTAGTTACCTTTACCAGAAAGTGCCAGCAGGCTGGTGTCGCTGTTCATGCTAATAATAAGCATCTCAGGGTTCTGATATGTCTTTTTCATATTTCGGTCCTCCTTTTATTTGATGATTACTTTCTTGCCATTCACAATGTAGAGACCCTTCGTAGGCTGAGCCACGCGACGGCCAGAGAGGTCGTACCAAGAACTGTCAGCGTTAGCATTGACGTTCACGTTAGCTATTCCCGTCGTCTCACCGCCAACCTCAATGCCCAGGAACGGAGCACCGGAAGTGACAGGATTCAGGTCCTCGGTAGTAGCCAGATAAGCCTTGCCGGCAGGCAGCACAGGCAGCAGGTCAACCACTTTGTAGAAACCAGGATCAGCAGGGTCGGTCCATCCGAAAACGTAGTTGAAGCCCGTAGTGGCTACCTGTACCTCGCCGCCAGCAGGCATTCCCACGAACAAGTTGCCGTCAGGAGCTGTTGTAGCATCGCTGGTAGGCAGGATGGTAAACTTTGCACCGGCAGTACCCTTCATCAAGAGTCCTGTAGCAGCAGGCACCTTACCGTTCGCCTCGGTCAGCTGCACCGTTCTGTTCTGAATTATTGGTGTCCGCTAAAACTTTTTTCAAGTTATATAAAAATTAAGGTCGGTATCCTCGCTTGGATTCCGACCTTTTTGTTATCT
>ONRS01000029.1 GCA_900320255.1 uncultured Prevotellaceae bacterium | reverse complement strand
GGTTCCGTAGCTCAGCTGGATAGAGCAACAGCCTTCTAAGCTGTGGGTCTTGGGTTCGAGTCCCAACGGAATCACGGAAAAGGGAGCAGCAATGCTCCCCTTTTTGTTTTAATCACCCAACGCCCATTTTTGCCATAAAGCAAGAAAAAATGGTAAAAGAATAAAAAAAGAGAGAGAAAGTGTACGGTAAGTCAAAAAGTTTTAGTAAGTTTGCACGTAGAAAAGAAAACATAGCTCATGAAACTAATCGTGATGACTAAATCCACGTTCTTCGTGGAGGAAGATAAAATTCTTTCCTCGCTCTTTGAGGAAGGACTTGAAAACCTACATCTTTATAAGCCAGGCTCCGAACCGATGTACTCGGAACGACTGCTGACACTGCTGCCCGAAGAGTGCTATAAGCGCATTACCGTGCACGACCACTTCTACCTGAAGGAGGAATACAGACTGCGCGGCATTCACCTGAATGATGCGCTGGCAGAGGTGCCTGCCGGATACAAGGGAAAGGTGAGCCGCACCTGTCGCCAACTGGAACAGCTGAAGGAGGTGAAGAAACGTTCGGAATACGTTTTCCTGCAGAACATCTTCGACAGCCAGACAAATCCAGAAGACCGCCAGTCGTTCACCAGCGAGCAGTTAGAGGCTGCTGCCAAGCAGGGACTGATAGACAAACACGTCTATGCGCTGGGCGGCATGAACATTGACAATGTGCGCATGGCGAAGGATCTGGATTTCGGTGGTGTGGTGATATGCGGCGACCTGTGGAACCGCTTCAACATTCACAGCGAGACCGACTTCAAGGAGCTCATAGCACACTTCCAGAAGCTGCGCAAGGCTGTGGGGTGAGGATAAGAAGAATAATTTGTAATTTATAATTCAAATAAAGTAATGAACAGTTCTTACATGGTCTTCTCGGGCACTGCTACGAGATACCTCGCAGAGAAAATCTGCCAAAGTCTGGGTTGCCCCTTAGGACAACTGGTTATCACCAAATTCTCTGACGGTGAATTCTCCGTCAGCTACGAGGAAAGCATTCGTGGACGCGATGTGTTCCTGGTGCAAAGCACTTTCCCCAATAGCGACAACCTGATGGAGCTGCTGCTGATGATTGACGCTGCTAAACGCGCCTCAGCCCGCACCATTAATGCTGTCATTCCCTACTTCGGATGGGCTCGTCAGGACCGTAAGGACAAGCCGCGCGTCAGCATCGGTGCCAAACTGGTAGCCGACCTTCTGTCTGCTGCCGGTGTCAACCGTGTCATTACAATGGACTTGCATGCTGACCAGATTCAGGGTTTCTTCAATGTGCCCGTTGACCACCTGTATGCTTCGAACGTCATTCTGCCCTACCTGAAGAGCCTGAACCTGCCCGACATGTGTATCGCATCACCCGACGTGGGCGGCTCGAAACGTGCCAACACATACGCCAAGTACCTGGGTTGTCCGCTGGTGCTCTGCAACAAGACACGCGCAAGGGCCAACGTGGTGGAGTCGATGCAGATTATTGGCGACGTGGATGGGAAGAACGTGGTGATCATCGACGACATGGTTGATACGGCAGGCACGATAACGAAGGCTGCTGACATCATGAAGGCTGCCGGTGCTAAGACCGTGAGGGCATGTGCATCACACTGCGTGATGAGCGGACCCGCCAGCGACCGTATTCAGAACTCTGCACTCGAAGAGATGGTGTTCACCGACTCCATCCCCTACTCTCACCATTGTGCTAAGGTGAAGCAGCTGTCTGTGGCCGACCTCTTTGCCGAAACCATCCGGCTGGTCATTGAGAACAAGAGCATTTCGAGCCAATACCTTATTTAACAGACAATTAATAAAATAATGAAAGCAAGACACTTCTTAGCCTGGGCCATGGGACTGGCGCTGATGGCATCGTGCCAGCAGAACGGCTACAAGATTGAGGGAAGCGGCGATGCACTGGTTGATGGTGACACGCTGTACCTGACGGCCGACATGAACGACATGGTGCCCAGCGACTCTGTCGTCGTTAAGAACGGCAAGTTTACCATCACTGGCGAAACGGACACCACCTACATGTGCCTGCTCTATTCGCCCACTAACCCTAACGTGGTGATACCCTTCTTTGTGGAACGGGGAACCATCAAGCTGGAGTTCCCGAAGGACGATGAGGCCCGTGTGTCAGGCACGCTCTGCAACCAGGAGTGGCAGACAGTACTCGACACCACCCTCGTGCTGACCAAGCGTGTCAACGAACTCTCCCTGCAGATGTTCAAGGACGAGAACAACATGGAGCTGCAAGCCAGGAACCAGCAGGAAATGGTAGAGTTGAACAAACGCTTCAGCCAGTTTATTTTCAACACAGGCAAGAAGAATATCAACAACGAGTTCGGATACCACATCGTCAACTACTACAGTGAGGGCGTGCTTGACAACAAGCAGATCAAGGAACTCATCCAGATGATGCCTGAGGCTATGCGCCAACGTGAGAACATCAAGAAGATGGAGGAAAGGTACAAGACGATACAGGACACGAGCGAGGGCACACAAATCAGCGACTTCCGCATAGCCGACATCAACGGCAAGGAACTGAGCCTGCTGGAAGAGGTGAAGAAGAACAAGCTGACAGCCATTGACTTCTGGGCATCGTGGTGCGGCCCCTGCCGCAGGGTGATGCCGCAGGTAGTGACAGTCTATAAGAAGTACCACGACAAGGGCCTCGGCATCATCGGCATTTCGCTCGACGAGGACAAGGAAGCATGGAAAGAGGCAGTCAGCGAGCTGGGCATTGAGTGGATACAGATGTCAGACCTGAAGGGATGGAACAATGCCATTGCTATGGCCTTCAACATCAGGGCTATTCCCCACATGATGGTGCTTGACGAGAGCGGACGCATCGTCAGCTATAACATTGAGCCTGCTGAGCTGGATGAGCTCTGCGCCCAAAAGCTGCAATAACCAACCTCCTCTCAAGTCCGCAAAACAAAAAAAGACCGCCTTTTGGCGGTCTTTTTTGTTATTAGTTGTTGTAACCAGGAAGCTCTATCCACTTCACGTAGCAGAAGTCCTGACGGTGAGGCAGGTCTGCGTTCTTCGGGTACATACGCAGCGCGCTCTTGTACTGGCCGAACTGAGTCGGAGCAAGCAGTGCCTCGAAGGTGTAGTTGTTACCGTCGCGGCCTGTCATCTTCAGCGGTTCTACAGAGTAGAAGCGCTCCTGACCGTCCTTGTTGACGAAGACATTGACCTTCTCCAGTCCTACAGCGTCATCAAGTCCCTGCTCGTTAATAACCACCTTCAGGTTGTATTTCTGACCAGCCTCAGCACCGGTAGCGGGGAAGTCCCACTCAGAGGTCACCACGTTGATGGCATCCCAGCGCTCGGCAACAGCCTCCTTCCACAGGGCAATGTCCTTGGCCTTGCGGAAGTTGTCCTTCGAAATCTCCTTGAAGCGCTTGGCTTCCTTCTCGTAGAACTTGGTGTAGTAGTCGTCGAGCTGACGTTTCATGGTGTAGTGCGGAGCAATCTGGGCAATAGAGTTCTTGATGACCTTGATCCAGCCCTTAGAGATGCCCTTCTTATCCTTATTATAATAAAGAGGAATAATCTCGCTCTCTAACAGCGTGTAGATGGTAGCAGCGTCTAACTGGTCCTGATAGCCCTGGTTCTGGTAGGTACGCTTCTCGGTAAGTGCCCAACCGGCACCCTCGCGATAGCCCTCTAACCACCAGCCGTCCTTCACTGACAGGTTGACAACACCGTTCATCTCGGCCTTCTCGCCTGACGTACCAGAGGCCTCAAGCGGACGGGTCGGCGTGTTCATCCAGATGTCAACACCTGAGACGAGACGGCGAGCCAGCAGGAAGTCGTAGTCCTCAAGGAAGATAATCTTACCGAGGAACTCAGGACGCTGGCTGATTTCGTAAATCTTCTTGATGAGTCCCTGACCTGCACCGTCGGCGGGGTGAGCCTTACCGGCGAAGAGGAAGATGACCGGATGCTCAGCGTCGTTGACAATCTTGTTCAGACGCTCCAGGTCTGTAAACAGCAGGTGAGCACGCTTGTAAGTAGCAAAGCGACGGCAGAAACCAATGACCAGCGCGTTGGGGTTCATCTTCTCTAAAAGACGTACCACACGGGAAGGATCTCCCTGATTGCGCAGCCAGGTCTCACGGAACTGCTCCTTGATGTAATCGAAGAGCTTCTGCTTCAGTGCCATGCGGGTAGCCCAGACTTCCTCATCGGGACAGTTGTAGATACCCTCCCAGATGCTCTGGTTCGACTGGTCGCCCATGAACTTCTCATCGAAGTACTTGGCATAGACCTTGCGCCACTCAGTGGCAGCCCATGTGGGGAAGTGTACACCATTGGTGACGTAGCCCACGTGGTTCTCCTCGGGGAAGTAACCGTTCCAGATGGGGGCAAACATCTGCTGGCTCACCCATCCGTGCAGCTTCGACACGCCGTTCACCTCCTGACAGGTGTTGCAGGCGAAGGTTGACATGCAGAACTTCTCGTTGTGGTCGTCGGGGTTCGTACGGCCCATGCCGATGAACTCGTCCCACGTAATGCCTAACTTCTGCGGATAGGCACCCATGTACTTGCCGAACAGGCCCTCGTCGAAGTAGTCGTGACCGGCAGGCACGGGCGTGTGAACCGTATAGAGTGACGAGGCGCGCACCAGCTCCATGGCCTGGTTGAACGTCAGGCCGTCCTCCTCAATGTAGTCGCACAGACGCTGCAGGTTGCAGAGTGCTGCGTGACCCTCGTTGCAGTGATACACATCTTTCTTAATGCCCAGCTTCTTCAGCAGCAGCATGCCGCCGATGCCCAGCAGAATCTCCTGC
>ONRS01000031.1 GCA_900320255.1 uncultured Prevotellaceae bacterium | reverse complement strand
TCTATCGATTCAGTACGACTCTTAAACAACTGTCTACTGTTTCAGCTAATGAAGAGAAAAAGTGTCTAGTGAAATCAGGAAAAGTCAGAAGGAGCAGTTTTGAAAGGAATTGAGCGGGCGTTCTATCCATTTAGAGCGGCCGCTCTAAACACTTTGAGCGGCCGCTCTATCTACTTTGAACGGCCGCCCTTACCCCGACGATTGCGCCGATCGCTCCCTAAGAGTGGCGCGATCCTCCCCTACGATCGCGCCACTTTCTCCCTTCGATCGCGCCGCCCTTGGCTTTCTTGTTTCTTGTAGTAACTACTTTCACTTCCCCTCCAGCATGGTGCAAAGGGTCTTCATGCCTTCGGAGGCACCCTTCTGAATGTGGGTGAGGTGCTGAATGCCTGAGCCTACGGCGGGGCTGGGGTCTATGAGGTAAATGGGAGTGCCGGGCTTGACGTAATGGACGAGCCCTGCGGCAGGATAGACGGCAAGGCTGGTGCCGATGATGACGAGGATGTCAGCCTGCTGAACCTCTTCGACGGCAATGGTGATGTTGGGCACGGCCTCGCCGAAGAAGACGATGAAGGGGCGCAGCAGCGATCCGTCGCCAGCCAGCGTGCCGGGCTCTACTTCGCAGTTGTCGCGTGTCAGCGTCATCTGATAGCGGGGGTCGTCAACGTCGCGGCTGGAGCACACCTTCATGAGCTCGCCATGCAGGTGGATGACGTGTGAGGAGCCAGCCTGCTCGTGCAGGTTATCCACATTCTGGGTGACTACGGTGACGTCGTACTGCTCTTCGAGCTTTGCCACGAGGCGGTGGCCCTCGTTGGGCTTGACGTCCCAGCATTTCCTGCGGAGCATGTTGTAGAAGTTAGTTACGAGTGTGGGGTCGGCCAGCCAGCCTTCGTGGGTGGCCACCTGCTGTACGGGATAGTTTTCCCACAGTCCGTCGGCATCGCGGAAGGTCTTGAGTCCGCTCTCTACTGACATGCCGGCACCGGTCAGTACTACAATCTTTTTCATAAGCATTTTTCTTGTTTTGATAAAGTTTCTGCTGCAAAATTAAAAAATAATTGCGAACCGAAGGTCGTGAACTCCGTTAAAAATGAATAATGGTGAACAATTATGCATTGTGAATTGTGCATTATTTTGTATTTTTGCAGCATGAAAAGGTTTTGTCATAGGCTGGCGCTGGCTTTTTGTACGTTGGTGACGCTGTGTGCCGTGGCCGATACGGGGGTGTTGTTTACTCCTGACAGAATGTCGAGCAGCCTTATTACGTGTATGTGCCAGGACCGCTACGGTTTCATCTGGATGGGCACGGAGTACGGTCTGAACAAGTTCGACGGCTACCGCTTCACGCCCTACCTCTTTGACCGCAGCGACACGACGAGTATCATTGATAATGAAATATCGTCGCTCTTCGTCGATGGTGACGGACAGCTGTGGGTGGGCTGCGCCAAGGGACTGGTGCGCTACGACTACGAGCACGACAGCTTCCAGCGCTACCACTTCCCCGACCAGCTGGAGCCGCGCATCAACTCGATGGCGCAGGGCCGCGACGGCAAGCTGCTTTTAGGCACGGCGGGCTACGGCCTCTACTCGATGAAGCGCGGCACGGCGCAGATAGACTACGAGAGTGACTTCAACCAGCGACGTGCCGACCACTTCTACAGCCGCATTCACATAGACCGCGATGGGAACCTGTGGCGGTCGAGCCATGTGGCCACGCTGACGAAGTTTACGCTGCGCGACGGCAGGATGACGAGTTTGCGCGACTATCAGAGCACGTGCGGGCAGCCCATGTCATACGTGGAGTACTCGAAGGACGAGCTGCTCATTGTCTGTATGTATGGTATTCTGAGCTACCGCTACAGTACCGGGGAGCTGAGCGAAGCGGACTTCGACCTCTCGGCACTGGACCCCAACGTGTCAATTAAGCGTGCCTTCATGACCCACAGGGGCAACCTCCTCCTTGCTACTACGGGAAGCGGGGTGATAACGTTAACGTCAACGGTCGAGGTACGAGGTACGAGGCGCGAGGTGCGAAGACACACCCAACACCCAACACCCAACCCTCAACGCTCAACGCTCAACGCTCAACCCTCAACCCTAATAGATCTTACCACGGCAGACATTGTGGATGCCATGGAAGACAAGGACCATAACCTCTGGGTGGCCTGTTACGGACGCGGGCTGCTGATGATGAACAAGGAAAAGGAGGCTTTCCAGAACTGGAGCTTTGCCGAACAGAACTACCGCACGGGCGGCAGCGTGGCTTCGATAGCTGAAGGCGAGCAGGGCGACATCTGGTGTACGGTGCAGAACAACGGTGTGTTCCGCTTCAACAGCGAGGGACGCATCACTGCTCACCCTGAGTCGCCTGTGGGTACGCGGCTCATCTACCGTGACCGCACGGGGCAGTACTGGCTGACGACGGAGAACGTGCTCTACCAGTATAACCCGCAGACGGGCCGCTGGCTGGCCATACAGGGATTCAGCGGACGTGGCCTGAACTGCATGGCTGACGATGCTGACGGACGCCTCTACGTGAGTGTGTATGGCCTTGGCATGTACATCTACGACACGAAAACCCACCAGGGTGAGACCGTCAGCATGCAGCAGACGGACCGCAAGGGTGGCTACCTGTGTAATGACTGGATCAAGTCGTTGCAGTTCGACAGTCAGGGGCTGTTGTGGATAGCCACGGTGAACGGCCTGTCGGTCATGGACCCGAAGACGTCCAGTTTCAACAGCTTAGGGTGGAGCGTGTTGCTGGAAGGCAAGCAGTGTTTCTCTACCTGTGAGACGAAGGACGGTGACATGCTCATAGGCACTGACAGCGGACTCTACGTCTTCCGCCGGAAGCAGAAAAAGGTGGAAGAGGCGGCAAATGCTGACCTGCTGCGCGAACGGCAGATTGGCTCGATGGTGCGTGACGAGCAGGGCGACATCTGGATTTCCACCTCACACGGTATTTGGCAGTATAGGAATAGTGATGGTCAAAGGTCGAGGTACGAGGTGCGAGGTACGAGGTGCGAGGTACGAGGTGCGAAGACACACCCAACACCCAACACCCAACACCCAACACCCAACACCCAACACCCAACCCTTATCGGCCACATCAGCGGCAGCGGACTGGCGGCTAAGGAATACGTGTTAGGGGCCATACTGCACCGAGGCGACGACCGTATCTTCATGGGGACGGCCGAGGGCATAACGACCTTCTTACCCAAGGACGTGAACGTCAGTAAGCAGAAACTGGGCAAGGTCTTTCTGACGCGTATGACGGTGAACGGCCACTCCATGAACCCCATGCAGGAGCAGTTTGACCTGGAGAGCACCGAGAACTCGTTTACGCTGGAGTTCTCGATGCTGAACTATCAGGACGTGGGAAACATAGCCTACCAATACCGCTTCAACGGCAGCGAGACATGGCAGCAGACCAACGAGGGAGAGAACAGGGTCAGCTTCAACCAGCTGCAGCCTGGTGACTACACGCTGGAGGTGCGGGCCACCAATAACGGCTCCTACAGCGAGTCCTCACTGATGTTACATTTCAATGTGGCCAAGCCTTGGTACCTGACGTGGTGGGCCTATCTGCTCTATGCCCTCATTGTGGGAGGCTTCCTCTTCTTGCTGCTCTATAATTTTGAGCGCCAGCGCCGCCGTGACCTGGAAGAGACAAAGATGCGCTTCCTCATTAATGCCACGCACGACATCCGGTCGCCGCTCACCCTCATCATGGGGGCTGTGGAAAAGCTTAACGTTAACGTAAACGTCAACGATAACGTCAACGGTCGAGGTACGAGGTACGAGGTGCGAGGTGCGAAGACACACCCAACACCCAACACCCAACACCCAACACCCAACCCTCAACCCTCGACGCTCGACGCCATCGACACCATCGACCGCAATGCCAAACGCCTGTTGCTACTGGTCAACCAGATACTCGACGAGCGCAAGATTGACAAGAAGCAAATGAAGCTGCACTGCCGTGAGACAGAGCTGACGCAGTTCATCAGGGGCATCTTTAAACTCTATGAATATAATGCCCAGCAACGTAGCATTACCTATGTCTTTGACCATCCGCAGGAACCCGTGAAGGTGTGGATAGACCGCATACAGTTTGACAAGGTTATCTCGAACCTGCTGTCGAACGCCTTTAAATATACCCCTGACGGTGGCGAAATCAGACTGGTGCTCACCAGCCAACCCCCATCGCTCCGCTCGGCCCGCAGGGACGCTTGCCAGAGCAAGAACCCTCCGCTCGGCCCGCAGGGACGCTTGCCAGAGCAAGAACGCTCTATGGCCGTGATCAAGGTCATTGACAGTGGCACGGGCTTCGAGGATGACAAAACGGAGCGCTTCTTTGAACGGTTCTACCAGGGCAAGTCGTCGAAGGACCTTCACATTGACGGTACAGGCATAGGGCTGAACCTCTGCCGGGCGTTGACGCAGATGCATGGCGGTACCATCAGTGCTGCTAACCGTAAGGACGGACAGACGGGAGCCGTGCTCACCGTGTGTCTGCCCTTTGGCACCAGCCACCTGAAGCCCGAAGAGTGGGAAGCCCCAAGCCTCCCTCCTGCCCCCTCCAACTTGAGGGGGAGTGATAACGTTAACGACAACGTCAACGATAACGTCAACGATAATGACAACGTCAACACTCCACGCTCAACCCTCAACGCTCAACGCTCAACGCTCCACCCTCAACCCTCAACAGGTTTCCGTATCCTTGTGGTCGATGACGATGAGGAGATAGCCAACTACATTACCAGTGAACTGGGCGAATGGTACAAGTTCAGCTATGCTGCCAACGGTCGCGAGGCATTGAAGCTGTTGCTCACTAAGTCGTTCGACCTGGTTGTCAGCGATGTGATGATGCCCGAGATGGACGGCATCACCTTGCTACGCTCCATCAAGTCGAACCCCAACATCAGTCACATACCCGTCATACTGCTCACCTCACAGTCGGAAGTGCAGTACCGGTTGGAAGGACTGAAGAGGGGCGCTGATGCCTATTTGGCAAAGCCCTTCTCCATGGAGGAACTGCACGTGCTCATCAATAACCTGGTGGGTAATGTACGCCGTCTGCGGGGTAAGTTCACTGGGGCTCAGAGTCAGGAGAATCGTGTGGAGCAGGTGAAGGTGAAAGGCAACAACGATGCTCTCATGGACCGCATCATGAAGTCTGTCAATGCCAACATGAGCAACCCAGATTTCGATGTGGAGATGCTGACTCAGGATGTGGGCATCAGCAGGGCACAGCTGCACCGTAAAATGAAGGAGATAACGGGCATTCCCACCAGTGAGTTCATACGTAACCTGCGTCTGGAGCAGGCGGCCCGTCTCATTCGTGAGAAGAAGGTCAACATCACGCAGGTGGCCTACAGCGTGGGTTTCAATAACCAGACGCACTTCTCAACCGTGTTTAAGAAACATTTCGGCATGACACCGACGGAATACGCGGAACAAGAACAATAACTTATAATACCTTATAAATTCGCAAACTCAATGAAACAGAAACATTGGAAAAGGCTAAGTAAACGGGTGGGGGCGGTTTTATCCGTCTGCCTTTTTGCCTTTTTACCTCTAAAGGCAGAGGACGGGCATCGTCTCTGGCTGCGTTATGACACGCTGAACCATGCCAAGGTCAACATCGTCATCCCACCCGCCGTCCGTGGAGGGCATGAGAATGTCACCACGCCCACCATCGACATTGCCGTGAGAGAACTTCAAACGTTTGCCAAGAGTGACGAGATAACGCTGAAGATTGACCGCTCACTGCCTGACGACGAGGGATTTACGCTGACTGAAGTCAACGAAAAGAACGGCTACGTCATAGCAGCACATAACGACATCGGACTGCTCTACGGTGCCTACCACGTACTGGAGAACGAACGCGACAGCCGTTCACATTGCTATACAACGCCTCATACGTTTGCCCACAATGCACCCTTCTTCCAGCTGCGACTGCTGAACCACTGGGATAACCTGGACGGCAGCATCGAGCGAGGATATGCCGGCGAGAGCATCTTCTGGGATAATGACAACCCTCAAATCTCAAATCTCAAATCTCAAATCATTCAGGAGTATGCCCGTGCCAATGCCTCTATAGGCATTAACGGTTCGGTGCTCAATAATGTCAATGCCTCGCCGAAGATACTGACAGCACCCTATCTGCTGGCCGTCAAGGAGATAGCTGACATACTGCGCCCTTACGGCATCAAGGCCTACCTCTCTATTAACTTCGCTACGCCCATGGCCCTGGGTGACACTGAGACGGCCGACCCGCTGAATGCCGATGTGGCTGCCTGGTGGCAGAAGAAGGCCGACGAGATTTACCGGCTGATACCCGACTTCGGAGGCTTCCTCGTCAAGGCCAACAGCGAGGGACAGCCCGGTCCTGGCGACTACCACCGCTCGCATGCCGACGGTGCCAACATGCTGGCGCGTGCCCTGAAGCCTCATGGCGGCATCGTTATGTGGCGCTGCTTCGTCTATGGTGCCAACCACAAGGGTGAAGACCGTGTCATGCAGGCCGTCTCAGAGTTTAAGCCGCTCGACGGCATGTTTATGGACAACGTCATACTGCAGACCAAGAACGGCCCGCTCGACTTCCAGCCGCGTGAGCCTTACAGTCCCGTCTTTGACCAGATCAAGCGCACGCCGAACATGGTGGAGCTGCAAATCACCCAGGAATATCTTGGGCAGTCCCGCCACCTGGTCTATCTGGCACCTATGTGGCAGGAGTTTTTCCGACTGGTCAGCCCTGCCAGGCTTCGAGGCATTGCCGGAGTGGCCAACATCGGCCTCGACCGGAACTGGTGCGGCCACCACTTCTCGCAGGCCAACTGGTACGCTTTCGGCCGGCTGGCGTGGAACCCTAACGCTAACCCTAACGCTAACCCTAACAACGCTCAACGCTCAACGCTCAACGCTCAACGCTCAGACCTCATCGCTGCTGACTGGCTCAACCTTACTTTCCCGGAACTTGACTATCATGGTTGGACCCATTACATGGAGGAAAGCCGCGAGGCCTGCGTCAACTACATGATGCCGCTCGGCCTGCACCACATCTTCAAGTTCGACCACCACATGGGGCCCGAGCCCGACGGCTTCATTGCTACCTATCCGTTAGAGTGGTGCCCCGTCTATTACCACAAGGCCGACAAGAACGGCGTGGGCTTCGACCGCACCGTAGCCACAGGTACAGGTGCTACGGCACAATACTGCGACAGCCTTGCCCGCCTCTATGAGAATATTGAAACCTGCCCGGAGGAGTACCTGCTTTGGTTCCACCACGTGCCTTGGACCTATCGCATGAAGAGCGGCCGCACGCTGTGGGAGGAGCTGCAGGCCAAGTACAACCTTGGCGTCAGTCAGGTGGAGCAGATGGCAGCCCGCTGGCAGCAGCTGAAGCCCTACGTCGATGAGCAGCGCTGGCGCGAGGTTGACGAGCGCCTGCAGCAGCAAGTGCGCGATGCCCGCGAGTGGCGTGACGTCTGCCTCGGCTACTTCGGCAGCTTTGCTAATTAAGGTCAAAGGTCAAAGGCCTAAGGTCAAAGGTCTAAGGTCAAAGGTCAAAGGCCTCTTCCCCTAAGCCTTAGACCTTAGACTTTAGACCAAAATCCAAAAATCCCAAAATCCAAAAATCTCAAATCAAAATAAAGTGAACAAACCAAGACTAACTACTATATTACTGCTGCTCGGCTGTTGGCTTCAAGCCTTCAGCCAGCAGCCCATTCTGGGTGGAGAGCTGAGTAACTCTGCCACCACCTGCACAGAAGACATTGACGAAGTAATGCCACGCATGGCAGCCCTCGGGCTCAACACCGTCCTGGTGCCCGCCTACTGGGAGTTTCTGGAACCGCAGGAGGGACAGTTTGACTATACCCTCATAGACCGCACTATCGACCGGGCACGCGAAAACAACCTGAAGGTCGTGTTCCTATGGTTTGGAGTCTGGAAGAACTCCATGTCGTGCTATGCCCCGTTGTGGTTTAAGCAGGACACCCGTCGTTTCCCCCGTGCCCGCACGGCAACAGGCAAGCCCTTGGAGATAGCCTCTGCCTTCAGCGACGAGGTGCTCGAGGCCGACCGCCGTGCCTTTGCAGCCCTGATGCAGCGCATTGCTGAGCGGGGCAGGGACGTGGTCACCATGGTACAGGTAGAGAACGAGATTGGCATGCTCGAGGATGCCCGCGACCACTCACCGCTGGCCGAGGCAGCCTACGCCAAGGGAGTGCCACAGGAACTGCAGCTCCCTCCAACCTCCCCCTACTGGGAGAGGCTTCAAGCGCATCGGAACACCCCCTCCAGTTGGAGGGGGCAGGGGGGAGGTTCGGGGGCTCCCTCGTGGACATCTGTTTTTGGCGACACAATCTATACTGACGAAATCTTCATGGCCTATTACTATGCCAAGTATGTGGAGCAGCTTTGTCAGACGGCCCATTCCATTATCAGTGACATGCCACTCTACGTAAATGCCGCCCTGAACAGCCGAGGGCGACAGCCGGGCCAGTACCCCAGTGGCGGTCCGCTGGCGCACCTCATCGACATCTGGCATGCCGCTGCACCCAGCCTGCTGCTCCTTGCCCCCGACATCTACGACACAGGTTTCAAGGACTGGGTGTCGCAGTATGCCCTTAGCAATAACCGCCTTTTCATTCCCGAGAGCCGTTGCTGTGAGAACAGCGGCGTGCGTGCCCTCTACGTCTTTGGCGAGCATCAGGCGTTAGGCTTCTCACCCTTCGCCATCGACCAGGCCAGTCCCCGTGAGACGGAGAACATCACAAAGGCATACGCCCTGCTGCGTCAAATCTCAAATCTCAAGGAAAAGGTTAACCCTAACCCTAACGCTAACAACGCTCCGCTCTGCCCGCAGGGACGCTTGCCAAAGCAAGAACCCTCCTGGGGCCTCCTCTTCGACCAGCAGGACAAGGAGCGCATCATTGAGGACGACGAACTCATCATTACCTGTCGTCACTACTTCACCCTGCCTTGGGATTCTCGGGCCACTGACGGAAGCACATGGCCGGAGGGTGGCGCCATGCTCATCAAGCTGGCCAAGGACGAGTACCTTCTTGCCGGCAGCGGCATCGTGGTGGAGTTCAAGACCAAAGCCGAGAAAGCCCTGGAACAGCAGGTTGTGCTGGGCGAAGACGGTTTTGTGGCTAACGTCAACGTCAACGATAACGTCAACGTCAACGATAACGTCAACGCTCAATCCTCAACGTTCAACACTCCGCTCGGCCCGCAGGGACGCTTGCCAGAGCAAGAACGCTCCGGCATAGGCTTTGTAGATGAAGTAGAAGTGCAGCCCGACGGTACCTTGAAGTACCTCCGTCGCCACAACGGCGACCAGGACCACCAGGGGCGCCATGCCCGCATCTCTGTAGGCGACTGGAAAGTTCTGCACATCCAGCTCTATCGCTATGAGTGATGATGATAACGTCAACGATAACGCCCCAAACGGGTGTCAATAATTAAGAATGAAACATATTGAAACATCGATGAAACATGTTTTAACCGCTGTTTTCTGAATAATGGCTACCTTTGCAGCGGATTTACCTGTCGTCGTGATGACGGAACGGTTTTTGCACAATGTAACAAATTTTTTTACCAAAATAACTAACAAAACATTAACTGTATGAATTGCACAAGTAAAGTTCTAAAAAGGACCCTTTGTCTATTGCTTCTGATGCTGATGTTGCCCGTGGCTACGTTTGCTCAGAAGGTCACTGTGAAGGGAACTGTGAGTGCAGCTGACGGTCCGATTATCGGCGCAACTGTGAAAGTGAAGGGTGCTCAAGGTGGTGTGGTTACCGACATTGATGGTAACTACGCTATTTCGGTTTCTACCGGACAGACCTTGACATTCAGTTACATCGGCTACGAGACGAAGGAAGTCCGGGTCGGTAGTCAAACAACCATTGACGTGCTTCTCGAAGAAGACAACGCCTCCATTGGTGAGGTGGTTGTTGTTGGTTACGGCACTATGCGTAAGGTCGATTTGACCGGTGCCGTGACACAGGTGGATAACAAGGCCATCGAGAAGTCGGTAACCACCAGTATCGACCAGGTGCTGCAGGGCCGTGCTGCCGGTGTGCAGATTCAGGCCAACACGGGTACGCCTGGTGGTTCGAGCACCATTCGCATTCGTGGTACCAACTCGCTGAATGCCACCTCACAGCCCATCTTCGTCATCGACGGTGTCATCATTGACTCTGACGGCTCCGACAACGGTAACACCAACCCGCTGGCTGCCATCAACCCGAGCGACATTGTGTCGATGGACATTCTGAAGGATGCCTCGGCTACAGCTATTTATGGTTCGCGCGCAAGTAATGGTGTCATCATGATTACCACCAAACGCGGCAAGAGCGGCGAGGCCATCATTACCTACGACGGCTACGTGGGCTGGCAGCAGATGCCGAAGAAGCTCGACGTGATGAACCTGCGCCAGTATGCTGAGCACCACAACGACATTGCCGATGCTCAGATCAGGACACACTCGGGCACGTTCCTGCGTCCCGAGCTGTTGGGCAGTGGTACCGACTGGCAGGACGAGCTGTTCCACACGGCCTTCATGACCAACCACAGCCTCTCCATGACGGGTGGTAACGACAAGACCACCTATGCCGTCAGTGCCGGTTACCTGAACCAGGACGGTATCGGCCTGAACACAGGCTTCAAGCGCCAGACCCTTCGCGGTAACCTGGACACCCAGCTGAAGTCGTGGCTGAAGGGCGGTGTGTCGTTCTCGCTCTCTGACTCACGCCAGGAGATGGAGAAGAACTGGGACATCATCATGACGGCCCTGCGCTCACAGCCCTCGGTGGCCGTGCGCAACCCCGAGGGTGGCTACGACGGTCCTGACGACCAGTGGATGCCCGACAATGCCGTGGCACTGGCCGAAATCAAGACCAACTTCGCCAAGCGTTTCAATTTCCGCGTCAACGCTTATTTAGAGGCGCAGATTCTGAAGGAGCTGACCTTCAAGACCGAACTCTCAGCCGACTACAATCTGAACAAGACCAAGACTTACCAGCCCGACTACACTTTCGGTGTGCGTGTCAGTTCACAGCGCGACGGTGCCTGGTACAAGAACGACTCCAAGTACTGGTCGTGGCGTAACATCCTGACTTATAACGGCACCATAGCCGAGAAGCACCACCTGAACGTCATGCTGGGTCAGGAAATGAGCCACAACTACTGGGAGAACATGAGCACCACTAACCAGGGCTACCTCTCCAACTCAGTCATCGACCTGCGTGCCGGTGAGCGTACGGGTAACAACGTCAGCATCGACGGTTACCAGAACAACACGTCGCTCTTCTCGTTCTTCGGCCGTGCACTGTATAATTTCGACGACCGCTACCTTATTACAGCCACGCTGCGCCGCGACGGCTCGTCGAAGTTTGCCGACGGTCACCGCTGGGGCTGGTTCCCCTCGGCTGCCTTTGCCTGGCGTGTCAGTCAGGAGAACTTCCTGAAGGACAACCGCACCATCAGTAACCTGAAGCTACGTTTGGGCTGGGGTACCACCGGTAACCAGAACGTGCAGGACTGGGCCTACATGGCCATGCTGGCCAACTACACCACCACGTGGGGCGTAGGTGTGCTGAATGCCAACAATGCCAACCCCGAACTGAAGTGGGAGACCACCTATTCCACCAACATCGGTCTGGACCTCTCGCTTTTCAACAGCCGTATTGACGTAGTGTTCGACTGGTACTACAAGAAGACCAACGACCTGCTGCTCATGCTCAGCCTGCCTGCATTCCTCGGTTCTGGTGCCGGCCAGGAGGCCTACGGTACCGCCTCGAACCCCTGGGGTAACATCGGTTCGCTGCGCAACACTGGTTTCGAGGTGACCGTGAACACTGTCAACATTGAGTCCAAGGACTTCACCTGGCGCTCGAACATTGTCTTCTCGCTCAACCGCAACAAGGTGCTGAGCCTGGACTCTGAGACGGGTACGTTGCCCGAGCAGATGCAGATAGGCTCAGAGACGGCTACCGTTACCAACACCGTCGTCGGCCAGCCCATCGCTCAGTTCTGGGGCTACAAGGTCATCGGCCGTTTCGACAAGCCCGAAGACTTCTATTATAAGGATGCCAATGGCAACGTCAACGGTCGAGGTACGAGGTACGAGGTACGAGGTGCGAAGACACACCCAACACCCAACACCCAACACCCAACACCCAACGCTCAACCTCGACGGTAACGGTGTCATCGACAACAACGACCAGACCTTCATTGGCAACCCGGAGCCTAAGTTCACATGGGGCTTTGGCAACACCTTCTCCTATAAGAACTTCGACCTGAGCCTGCAGTTCAGCGGCAGCTACGGCAACAAGATCATGAACTACGGCCGTCGCTTCCTCGACATCACGGGTTCTACCAGCAACCAGCTGACCACCGTGCTCGACTATGCCCGACTGGCCAAGATTGACCCCGACGGACCGGAAGACTACCGTAACTACTACGTCACCAACCCGGGCACCATCATGCCGCGCCTCTCCACCGAGAGTGGTGTCAACAAGAACAACCGCGTGAGCGACGCTTACGTGGAGGACGGCAGCTACATCCGCCTGCAGAACGTGTCGCTGGCCTACACCTTCCCGCGTCAGTGGCTGAAGAACACGTTCCTGACCAATGTGAAGCTGTACTGCAACATTCAGAACCTCTTTACCATTACCAAGTATGACGGCTTCGACCCCGAAGTTGGTTCCATGCAGGGTAACGCACTGCGTAACGGTGTTGACTACAGCCGCTACCCCTCGCCCCGCATCTATACCGTTGGTGTGAACGTCCAATTTTAATTAGAGTGAAGAGTGAAGAGTGAAGAGTGAAGAATTGGAAAAAATTCAAATCTCAAATCAAAAAAATCTCAAATCAAAAAGTTATGAAAACAAAGATAAAGAGCAAGGTAAGGAACATGGCGAAAGCGGTTTTACCCTTTTACCTTTTTACCCTTTTACCTTTATTGACAGGCTGTGCCAACGACTTCCTGGAGCAGGAGAACAGCTACCAGATAGGTCAGAGTAACTTCTTCTCAAGTGACGATGCCGTGTCACAGGAGATTTATCCGCTCTACAGCTACGTGTGGTACATGTTTAACGACAAGTTCTACTACGGCATGGGTGACGGTCGCGCCAACAACATCACTGCCCAGTATTCAGACTATATCTACCCCTACACCAACTTCACGGAGACCGGACTGAGCAACGGCCTGACTGATGCGTGGGGTTCCTTCTATTCGGTGGTGGCACAGTCGAACAATGCCATCAACAACATCCAGAACTTCTCTACCGACGGTGTCACTGATGCCGGAAAGCGTCAGGGCATAGCCGAAGCCCGCTTCATGCGCGGACTGGCCTACTGGTACATTAGCTCGCTGTGGGGCTGTGCCGTTATCTACGAGAACACGCAGGACCTGGTCAACAACTATGTGGTGGCTCCCGCGCGCCAGACTGACGCCATGGAGTTTGCCATTCGCGACATGGAGTATGCCGCTGTCAACCTGCCCGCATCGTCGCCCGGCACCGGACGCATCAACAAGTATGCTGCCTACGCCATGCTGAGCCGCCTGTACCTGTCGATGGCAGGACTGACCACCAGCGGACGCTACGACGGCACCAACATTGCCACCGACATGAACCGCGGCACCCGTAACGAGTATTACCTCGACGCTGCCCGTAAGGCCGCTGCCAAGGTTATCAGCGAGGGTCCGTTCCAGCTGCTTGACAAGTATGCCGACCTCTTCGACTACAAGACGCAGAACAACAATGCCGAGAGCATCTTCCAGCTGCAGTGGCAGGCCGGTGCACCTGCAGGCCTGGCACAGTCGATGACGCGCTTCCTCGCCTGGAGCACCCAGGTGAACCAGGGCAACTCGTGGGGCGGTTCCACCTACTGCTCTTACGACCTTTGGGAAGAGTTCAAGGAGTATGCCGACCCGACCCTCGGCACCACTGTTGACGATGCCGTCCGCCGTCACTACTCCATAGCGTCCTACGGCGAGGTTTACCCCGAGCTCTCTACCGACCCCGAGAAGCCTTACATCTACGGAGAGTCCGAGAATGCAGGCTCTCAGGGTGCCAATGTCAAGAAGTACGTCATCGGTACCAATGCCGTCAACGGCATCGCCGTGAACAACAACTCGGGCATCAACACCTACATGATGCGTCTGGCAGAGGTCTGTCTGAACTACTGCGAGGCCGTGCTGGGCAACAATGCCACCACTACCGACGCTACGGCACTCGCCCTGTTCAACGCCCTGCGTACCCGTGCCGGCGTGCCTGCCAAGAGCAAGATAGGCTACGAGGACATACGCCATGAGTTCCGTGTGGAGACAGCCTTCGAGGGCCTCCGAGCGTTGCCGTGGCAACAGCTGCCAACCTCCGGCTGCCCATTGCCGACACTGACCAGACCAAGAACCCGTTGCTGAAGCCCGATGCCAGCGGCAACATCGCCACCGTGGCCTACACCTTCGGCGAGCGTGAAGTCAGCGACGACGCTCTATTCTAAAAAGGTAATAAAGTAAAAAGTATAAAAGAAAAAAAAGACGATGAAAACAATGAAATATATTAGCACTTTGTGCCTCGCCCTTGCAGTAGTGGTCTTCACGGGCTGCAAAAGCGACGACGACAGCGGCTCCACGCCCATGAAGATTGACAAGGTGTTCCTTGAGAATATTGACGACGAGGTCAATAAGGACCGTGAAGCAGGTTTTGCCCGCCTCGGACAGCTCATCCGTATTCAGGGTTCTGGCTTTACCGGGCTGAAGAAAGTGCTCATCAATGGCTATGAGACCTACTTCAACAATGCCCTGATGACCGATAATAACATCTGGGTGACGCTGAACAGCGAAACGCCCGTTGAGAAGGCCGACGAGTCAGTGCGTAACACCATTACGCTCATTAAGGACGGCACCCAGCTCGTCTATCCCTTTACCGTGCGTGCCTCGGCACCCAGCATCAGCGGCGTTGACAACACGCTGCCCATGGCTGGCGAGACAGTCACCGTCACGGGTTCCAACCTGCAGGAGACCACCAAGGTGACACTGCCTGACGGCACCGAGGTTACCAGCGGCATCGTCAGCGACGAGGAGGGAAAGTTTTACACGTTCACCGTTCCTGCGTCAGCCGACCTCAGCGTTCCCGGCTCACTCACCAGCGAGGGTGCTAACGGCACTGCCGTCACACCGCCTTACTTCAATGAGTTCCGCTGCTTCGTCACCAACTTCGACGACAAGGGCGAGTTAGGCTCATGGAGTGCTACCTACAGCGCCGAGGACCTCGTTGACGACCCCCTCAACACCGGACGTGGCAAGGTGGCCATGCTCGTGCCCAACGTGAAGCTCAATGCCGGAGGACTGGATGCAGGCTCTAACTCGCTGCTCTGGGCTACTGCCGGTAACGACAATGCCAACGACGACTGGGGAGCCCGCATGTACAGCGTCATTCCCGCCACCACCAGTGCCGCCAACGTAGCCCTGCAGTTCGACATCTACGTGCCCGAGCCCTGGGACCTGAGCGGACAGCTCGAAATCTCGCTCCAGAACAACCTCTCCAACTACGGCTACGGCTCTAACGGCACCAAGTACAGCTCGCAGTACTACAACACCGCCACCGTCTGGGTGCCCTGGTTCAACAAGGAGGACGGCACCCACGCACCCTTCACCACGGGCCAGCGCTGGCAGACCATCACCATACCGATGACGGCCTTCGGCAACTACGACCCCACGGAGGCTCCCGACGTCACCTTCCAGAAGATTTGCGAGGACCGCAATGCCGGCTCTTACCGTAACTTCCTCTTCCTCTTCGTCAATGCCGACCTCGAGGACGAAGCTCTCGGCGTCAAGTACCCTGCCTCTCTCTTCACGCAGAAAATCTACATTGACAACCTGCGCGTAGTCGATATTACCCCCGTTACGGTGAGCGACTTCAACGATGCAGAACCCGAACAATAACCCATCTAAATGCAAACAGCTATGAAACTGAATAAAATCATATTACCAGTAGTGGCATCAGCGATGCTGCTTACTGGTTGCGACGACCAGATCATGGAGTGGGGCACACCCGAAGGCCACTTCGGCGTTACCACCGCCGAGATACCCCTTGAGGTAAAAGAGGTGCTGGCCAACTACGGCGACCTGATGACATACGCCGCTGAGAACCACCCCAACATGGTGCTCGGCTTAGGAATAGGCAAGGACATCTACATGGGCGAGGACGCACGCCACGCGCTGGCTGTGGCCAACTTCCAGATGGTCACCTGGGGCAACGCCATGAAGATGGACGCCATTGTGGGTAACAGCGGAGCACTCAACTTCGCCAACCTCGACGCCTCGCTCGACATGCTGCAGGCTGACGGCATGCCCCTCTACGGTCACAACTTCTTCTGGCACACACAGCAGAGCCAGACCTACCTGAAGTCACTCATCGCACCCACGCTCGTCGTGGAGTCCGACAGCGACATCAAGAACATGCTGCCCGGCGATGCCTCCGACTTCAACGGCGGCACCTCTGGCGGCTGGGGCTCATGGGGCAGCAACAAGGCCGGTGCCGACGTTACTGCCGGCGCAGGCCCCGACGGCTCGCCCGCCATGGTGCTCAGCAATAATGGCGACGGTAATGCCTGGGAGGCACAGTTTGCCTACACCTTCGACGTGCCCCTCGACCCCGATACCGAATACACCATCCGTTTCAAAGCCAAGTCGTCAACCGCTGCCGGCTCACTGCAGTTCCAGTATCAGAACGGCTCTACCTACGGCTCACAGGGCGGTTACCACGACTTCGCCGTAGGCACCGACTGGACCACCTGCGAACACTCCTTCACACCGGCCTACGACGATGCCAACCGCATCATCATCAACTTCGGCAAGGTGGGCGGCACCTACTGGATTGACGACATTGAGTTCGGACCCAAGCAGGAAGACCCCATGGAACTCATGATGGCCACCGACTTCGAGAGCGGCGACACCCAGGGCTGGGGCTCGTGGGGCTCTAACAAGGCCGACGCCTCCGTCGTCAGCGACGAGGCCCACGGCGGCACTTACTCGCTCCGGCTCCAGAACAACGGCGACGGCAACTCGTGGGAGGCACAGAATGCCTACACCTTCGATGCGCCGCTCGACCCCGCGAAGAAGTACATCATTCAGTTCTACGCCAAGTCGTCAACCGCTGCCGGCTACCTGCAGTTCCAGTATCAGAACAGCACCACCTACGGCTCACAGGGCGGTTACACCGACTTCAACATAGGCACCGACTGGGTGCTCTGCGAGACCGAGTTCACACCGGCCTACGACGATGCCAACCGCATCATCATTAACTTCGGCAAGGTGGGCGGCACCTACTGGATTGACGACGTGAAGTTCGGGCCTGCCAAGGACCAGAGCGCCCCGCGTCTGGCTCCGCGCCGTGCCAACAGCTACTACGTGCTCAAGTCGCCCGAGGAGAAGCGCGAGCTGCTGCTGGGTGCCATGGAGTCGTGGGTGAAGGGCATGGCTGACCACCTCAAGGAGAAAGGTGTCACGCCCGTGGCCTACGACGTCATCAACGAGGCCATCACCGACGGCCAGGGCAACCGCGTGCGTGGCGTTGACAACGTCTTCGGCGGCTCATGGACCGACGAGGATGTCACCTACTACGACGAGGAGCCCACCGAGACCGAGGCCGACGGCCTCACCCTCAACTGGGGCGGCGGCCACTGGTACTGGGGCTATTACGTCAAGGACTATCCCGTCAAGGCCTTCCAGCTGGCCCGTCAGTACCTGCCCGCTGAGACCAAGCTCTTCTATAACGACTACAACCTCGAGTCGAGCGACACCAAGCGGGCCGCCGTCATACAGTTCGTCAAGGACATCGACGCAGCCAACGGCTCACCCATCGTTGACGGCATAGGCACACAGATGCACGTCACGCTCAGCGGCACCAGCGACGATGCTGACAACAACGCCGCCCGCGTAGCCGAGCTGCGCCAGCGCGTTGACCAGCAGTTCAAGGAGCTGGCCGCCACCGGCAAGCTCATCCGCGTCACCGAGCTCGACGTATCCTTGGGCACCAGCTCACCCTCGTCAGCCCAGTATAAGGCACAGGCCGATGCCTACCGCACCATCTTCGAGTCGTACTTTGCCAACGTGCCCGAGGCCCAGCAGAGCGGCATCACCATCTGGAGCCTTACCGATGCTGACGACGAGCACGAGTACTGGCTGAAGGGACAGACCCCCAACCTCTGGGACGCCTCCTTCCTGCGCAAGTGGGCCTACAAGGGCGTGGCCGACGCACTGGCAGGCGAAGACCTCGGCCTGCGCTACGGCGGCAACGACTACAAGGCCTACTACGAGCGCCAGAACGTCAGCGACACCGTGAAGTAGTTTTTTTAACGTTAACGTCCGCTCGGCCCGCAGGGACGCTTGCACGGCAAGAACCCCAAAAAAGGGGGGGACTGCAGCCCGCTTTCTCAGCAGAAGCTGCAGCTCCCCTTTTTTTGAATAGCATAATAACGGAAATTACCTCTCATTGTAGCGGGGTGGGGTTCCCATCAGGTTGAGCAGTCCTGTCCGGCTGCCGTCAGGGTCGTAGAAATGACCTATTCTAACCAGCTCACGAGCCATTTCAAGTGTGGCCTGACCCTTGTAAGGGGACTGGCGCAGCAGCATGCCATACGCTGCCACGCCAGCAGCAAAGTAAAAGTCATCGGAAAGTGTGGTTTTGTAGAATATGTCGTAGATGCTCAGCGTCTTTTGCAATGATATGCTGGCATCTTGTAATGTCTGTTTGTAGCGGAAGTCGAAGGTAACAAAGGGGGCATTGCCGTCAGTCTTGTTATAGCCGTCTGCCAGCACAATCTCATAGAGTGCGGTGATGGTCTGCCCGGCACCTATTTCACCAGCATCCTTCTGGTCGTCGTCGAAGTCTTCAGATTCCATTACGCGGTTTTCATAACCAATGAGGCGGTACTGGCTGACAGTTCTGCTGTCGAACGTTACTTGGCACTTGGCATCGTTAGCCACACTGACAAATCGCCCCCGCTCAGTAACAAAGACCTTTACCAGCTCTTCCTCATCGTCAATATAGTAATAGTTTCCATTGCCGGAATTGCTGATTCTTTCCATCATGCTGTCGTTCAGGTTGCCAAGTCCAAAGCCTAAACAGGTCATGTAGATGCCCTTTTGGGCATAGGTCTCTACCATTTCAACCAGTGCATCTGTATTGGTAACACCCACATTGAAATCACCGTCGGTTCCCATGATAATGCGGTTATTGGCCGTTGGGTCATAGTTGGTCAGGGCTTCTTCGTAAGCCATCTTCAGTGCCTCGCCTCCATCAGTACTTCCTGAAGCTCTAAGCTGGTGAATGGCAGTCTTAATCTTGTCTGCTTCGCGCACTGGAGTTGATTCTATGAGTTTCTTCACTCTTCCTGAGTAGGTGATGATGGATATGCGGTCGTCAGGATTCAGCAAATCTACCAGATTCATTAGTCCTGTTTTCAGCATGGGCAGTTTGTCGTTTGACTGCATGGAACCAGAAACATCAATGAGGAACACGAAGTTGGCTCGCGGCATTTCGCTGTCTGTCAGTTCTTTGCCCTTTATGCCTAACCGCAGCAGGTAGTGGCCCGAATTCCAAGGACAAGCACCAACTTCTGCATTAATGGCAACTGCCTGACCGTCTTGAGGAGCAGGGTAGTTAAAAGTAAAATAGTTGAGGAATTCCTCAATTCGCACCATTGATGGAAGAATGGTGTACTGATTGCGCAGATATTTTCTGACAATGGCGTACGAGGCTCCGTCGGCATCTACCGAAAAAGTACTGACTGGCTGACTGGCGGTTGACACGAAGGGGTTGTCTGTAAAGTCGCCAAACTTGTCGCCGCTGACTGCTGAGTTGGTGAGAACACGTCCGGTTGGAAACGTGTTATTGCTAATATAGTCACCATCGTCATTGGTTTTACAGCCTGACAATAAAAGAGCTGTCAGGGCTAAGCTGAATACTAAAATGTTCTTTTTCATCATAATGAATAATATGTTTATTGTTTCAAGCGTTACTTTCCCTATAAACGAAGCAAGTGTCCAAATCCTGCACTTCAAAAGGGTCTTTTTTAAAAATTGTTTCTCTTTTCTCCGAGAGAAACGGCACTCCTCTCCAAGCCATATTCAACTGCAACCGTATGAAGAGAGAGGGAAATGCAAATAAAATAGCCTTGAAAGTGCAAGATTTCTGTATTTTCCCGTTATATCTAAAAGGAGAAGTAGCTATGAGAGAATATTTGAAGACGAAATTAGTAGTAGGTGCTACTATGGTAGCAGTGTTGCTGACGGGTTGTCATGCTAATGGTGATGATGCTATTCTTAAGAATTCGGAGGGCATAGAGAGTAATGACCTTAAAAGCATAGGCAAGGGCATTTACAACGGGGAGTGGACTGTCAACCAGCAGATGGTGGGAACAGAACGCCTGGTGGTAGGGGACGAACTGAAAGTGCTACTGCCGGATGACTGGCTGAACGAATATCTGAGTGTGATGCTGCCCCAAGACTATCTTATCAGCCTGTGCTTCCCCGACCTTGACACAACGGTTGATTTTGCCAACATGTCATCCCGATTCTATTTGCAGCAACTGGGATACTCGGATAAAGCCGTTTTTCTGGCTTTCACTCCGTCCGTAAACAAGGTAGAAAGCGGGGAACAGTTCTACAATAATGCCACTTTCGATGTCGAGCTGGGGGGCAAATACTACATGGTTGTGCTATTGTCTCCACAAAAAGGTAATGCCGTCTATAGAACGGACAGTCAGCAATGGACTATTGGCTTGCCCATAAGTAGCTATGTCATCATAGATGGCGACACACGGGAAAAAACCGAACGAAGGCTGGATGCACCTGTTACCTTATATTATAATACAACAGAGCGAATAAGATAAGGGCGTTGGAAACTGAACGACAACTGTTAGAAGCAATCAACAACGGCGAACGGGCTGCGCTGCACCGGCTCTACGACCGCTACTCGGACTATGCCATGGGCGTTGCGCTAAGGTATATTCCGCAGCATGAAGTGGCACGTGACGTCTTACAAGACAGCTTTGTCAAGATTCTGACCTCTATTGATAAGTTTAACTATCGTGGTGAAGGGACGCTGAAGTCGTGGGTATGCCGCATCGTGGCCAATAGTGCCATAGACTACCTGCGCCAGCAAGAGCATTTCATGACGGTGGACAGCATACCTGACGAGCCAGAAGAAGAAACCGACATGGAGGAGGTACCGCCCGACGTGCTGTTGGAGATGATAGGCCGGCTGCCAACCAACTACCGTGTTGTGCTGAATCTCTACGTCTTTGAACACAGCTCACACAGGGAAATAGGTCTACAGCTCGGCATTAAGGAGAGCACGTCATCCTCTATCTTCTTCAGGGCTCGCAAAATGTTGAAAACAATGATCTGGGAATACTTAAAAGAACAAGAAACATGAAACAGGATAAGTGGACACAACAACTGCACGACAAGCTGGCGGAGCACAAGGTGGCTGCGCCTGAGGGCTTATGGGGTGACATTGAGGCCGCGATTAATGCACAGCCTCAGCCCCGCAAGGCTCGTTTCATGACTTTGCGCCGTTGGATAGCGGCAGCTTCCGTAGTCTGCCTTGTTCTGGGGGGCAGTTATTGGTGGCTGGCTTCTGATGCTCCCGAGGTTGCTTACGTTCGTCCGGTAGAAGGTCATAGGTCGAAGGTCGAAGGTCAAAGGTCAAAGGTCGAAGGTCGAAGGTCAAAGGTCGAAGGTCAAAGGTCGAAGGTCGAAGGTCAAAGGTCGAAGGTCGAGGTACGAGGTGCGAGGTACGAAGATTCGCTCGACGCTCCGCTCGGCCCGCAGGAACACTTGCCGGGGCAAGAACCCTCAACGCTCGACGCTCACCCCTCAACGCTCGACGCTCACCCCTCAACGCTCGACGCTCACCCCTCGACGCTCACCCCTCACCCCTCAACGCTCAACGCTCAACGCTCAACGCTCGACGCTCGACGCTCAACGCTCAACGCTCAACCCTCACCCCTCACCACCATAGGGATTTACGCTTCTAATGGATTAGCAGACCAAAGTGCAGTAAACGGAGTGTTGATGGCTGACGAGTTGTTACAAAACTATAACCAAACCTACGATGCCGGCAACATGAGGCTTATGAAAAAGAAGGAAGTCTATCTTAATGGCTACGAAGAACGGCAGCACCACTATTTGCCAATCTCTGTTGGCCTAAGCGTCAGTTACAGGCTGAGGCCGCGCCTTTCCGTCAATACAGGTCTTGTCTATACCTACATGAAGTCTGACTTTTCGCAAATCATAAATACACAGGAAATCAGACAAAAGCAGACTCTGCATTATTTAGGCATACCACTTAACTTGTCCTACCAAGTGTATAGTCGTGGCAGATTCAAAGCCTATCTCTCGGCTGGGGCTGAAGCTGACTGGAACATCAAAACACATTTCGAGACTGAGGGCGTAGTTCAGCCTTTAGGGCGTGACCGTTTACAGTGGTCTGTGCGTGGAAGTGTGGGAGTTGCTTACGACATTGTACCCAACCTAAGCCTTTATGCAGAGCCGGGCATTAGTCATTATTTCGATAACGGCAGTCACCTCGAAAACTACTGGAAGGAAAAGCCTACGAACTTCAACCTGCAACTGGGCGTGCGGCTGAACCTGCAGCACTTCACTTCTCGCTGAACAGCACCTGTACGAGGGTTTGCCCTACGGCCTGGAGCACGCCTTTGTCTAAGTGCTGCATGTCGTCGCTGACGGTGTGCCACGTGGGGCCGAAGGAGCTCTGGCGGCAGTCGGGGTAGTGGGCAATGATGTCGATGCAGGGCACGCCGGCCACCTGGTTGACGGGTATGTGGTCGTCGGTAATGGCGTTGCCGTCCTCAGCGGGGAAGAGGCTGCCGTAGCCGGCCGTCTTGGCAGCCACCCACACGCGGTCAACAATGTTGGGGGCGTACTGTATTGACATCTGCTCCTGATAGAAGCGGGCACCCTGTCCGCCCACCATGTCGAGCAGTATGCCGTAGCGGTAGCGGTTCATGTTCCGGGCTGCATACTGGGCTGCCCAGTGCTGTGAGCCGAGAGCCCACGAGTTGCCGTTGTCGGGGGCGTTGCTCCACTGGGGGATGCCCCAGTCCTCGGCATCGAAGCACACGAAGTCGATATCTACGTTCAGGCTGTCGCGGTGCTGCTGAATGAGGCGTGCCAGCTCGAGCATGACGCCCACGCCGCTGGCTCCGTCGTTAGCTGCCATGACGGGCAGTCGGCGGTTGGCCTCGTCGGGGTCGTTGTCGGCCCAGGGACGGCTGTCCCAGTGGGCGCATACGAGTATGGCGTCGCGCTTGGCGGGCCCGAGGGCAGAGGGTGTGCGGGCAATGATGTTAGTGGCGTGCAGCAGTGTGCCGTCGAAGCCCGTGAGGTCGGCTTTTTGCAGCTCTACGGTGCACCCGTACTGCTCGAAGCGCTGCTGAATCCACTGTGCGCAGCGCTGGTGGGCCTCGCTGTTCATGGTACGGGGTCCGAAGTCGCACTGCTGCTGGCAGAAGGCGTAGGCGGAGTCAGCCAGAAACTGTATGCTGACCACGGGCTGTGAGGTCTGTTCCACGGGTTTTGTTGCTCCCTTGCATGCCGTCAGTGCCGACACTACGCTCAATATGTAAAGTAGTTGTTTCATCTTGTTATTGTTTTCTTAAATCTCAAAGGTCAAAGGTCAAAGCTGCCCTGCCTCCACCATGAGCACCACGCGCTCGGTGAGGCGGTCGGCACCGTCGGGGTCGTACTGCTTCTTGAGGCTGGCACCGTAGAGCCAGGCGAAGGCCTGGTAGAAGCCGGAGCGCAGTGGACCGAAGAAGGCCTTGATCATTTCGTAGGCCGACGAGTTGCACTCGCGGTCAACCAGCTTGATGAGCAGCTTGCCCTGTGAGTAGGTGAGCTTCTTCATGCGCGGCTTGTACTGCTGCATGATGCTCTTCTCCACGCGTTTGATGTGGGCGTTCTTCTCTTCCTCGGTGGGCAGCTGGTCGAGGTATTCGGCGGTCTCAATGAGTATGGCGTTCACCTCCTTGGCAATGGGCAGCACGGTCTTCACGTTCTTCACCAGTCGCAGGTACGACTGTTTCTGCCGCTCGTTCTTGAACTCCAGCTCGGGATAGACATAGACGTTGTACATCTCCATGTACTGAATGGAGTCGCCGCCCTCCATGACCTTGCCCACCTTGACCAGCGGCACGAAGGAGGCACTCTCCATGCTCTCCATGTCCTGCCGGGCACGGTCGGTCTGTGCCATGGCTGCCGTAGCGTGCAGCAGCAGGCCCAGCGTGAATAATAGCAGTGCTCTTTTCATTTCGGCGGCAAAGGTACGAAAAATTCATAATTCACCATTCATAATTGTTCACTATTATTCATTTTTAACGGAGTTCACGACCTTTGGTTCGTACTTATTTTATATCTTTGCAGCAAATAAACATTTTACGGCTATGATGAAAGACTTTAACTTCTATGCTCCGACACGCGTGGTGTTCGGACGCAACGCAGAGAGACAAATTGGTGAACTGGTAAAGGCTAACGGTGCTCACAAGGTGCTGCTGCACTACGGCGGCGGCTCTGCCGAACGCTCAGGCCTGCTGAACGTGGTAAGACAGCAGCTGAAAGATGCCGGCCTGCAGTGGTGTGAGCTGGGCGGCGTGGTGCCTAACCCGCTGCTCTCAAAGGTGTATGAGGGCATCGACCTCTGCCGTCAGCAGCAGGTTGACTTTATTCTGGCAGTAGGCGGCGGCAGCGTCATCGACTCCTCAAAGGCCATAGGCTACGGCACGGGCTACGACGGCGACGTGTGGGACTTCTGGTGCGGACGGCAGCCCGAGGCATGCCTGCCCATCGGCGTGGTGCTCACCATTCCGGCAGCGGGCTCTGAGATGTCGTCGAGCTGTGTCATCACGAAGGACGAGGGGCTGCTGAAGCGCGGTGTCAACAGCGACCTGTGCCGCTGCCGCTTTGCGGTGATGAACCCTGAGCGCACGTTCACCCTGCCCCCCTATCAGACGGCGGCCGGAGCCACCGACATCATGATGCACACAATGGAGCGCTACTTCTCCAAGTACGAGGACATGACGCTGACCGACAGCATCAGCGAGGCGCTGCTGCGTACCGTCAAGGATGCCGCGCTGGTGGTGATGGAGCACCCAGAGGACTACCGCAACCGAGCTCAGATTATGTGGGCCGGCTCACTGGCACATAACGACCTGACGGAATGCGGCACCGAGAAAGACTTTGCCACCCACCGGCTGGAGCACGAGCTGAGCGCCCTCTTCGGCGTTACCCACGGTGCCGGACTGGCTGCGCTGTGGCCGTCGTGGGCCCGTTACGTAAAGGAGCGTCACCTGAGCCGTTTCGTGCAGTTTGCCGTCAACGTGATGGGCGTGGAGAACGACTTTGCCCACCCCGACGAGACAGCCGAGAAGGGCATACGCGCCATGGAGGACTTCTACCGCCGCATCGGCATGCCCACCAATCTGCGTGAGCTGCTGGGGCGTGAGGTGACCAGCGAGGAGCTGGACCTCATGGCCGACAAGTGTTCGCGTGGCGGCACCGTCACCGTGGGTGCCATGGAAGTGCTCGACCGCAAGGCCATGCGCGAGGTGTATGAGATGGCTGCGGTCTAAGGTCAAAGGTCAAAGGTCAAAGGTCAAAGGTCTAAAGTCAAAGGCATAGGGGGAAGCAGGCCTTAGACCAATGTTAGCCTTAGACCTTAGACCTTAGACCTTAAAATTTATACGTCACCTGGAGGTCGAGGTCAGTCATTGAGGAGTGGTCAATGAGCTGCTTGTCAGTGCCAATGGTGGCACGGTCAAAGTAGTTGGTGACGCCCAGCTTCGCCGTAAGCGTCAGTTGGTCAATGGGTCTTGCCCTTGCCAGTAGCCAGTAGCGCAGACCCTCGCCATACAGCATGGGGAAGCTGAACTGATAAGTTGGTGCCTGCTCGTAGAGATAGAGGCGGGCCTCGTAGCTGTCGGTATGGAAATAGCCCACACCGGCAGCTATCTTTATGCCCTTTATCTCCGCATTCACCCGTTGGCTGACCATCAGGCCGAAGTCGGTACTGTTAAAGTCGGTGCGTACCCCGTCAGCCTGTGTGTAGAGCGTCACGCCGGGTGAGACGGTAGCCGAGAAGGTCAGCCGTCCACGGTGCTCCGTACGGTTGAGAAGTGTCGTCTTGTCCTTGTTGTCCCGCTGTCGCAGGTGCAGCCTGTAGCGGGCCATGAGCGTCCAGTTGCGTCGGGTGTAGGTGCCGCTGACCATGTTGTCCCAGGCATACGACGACTGCGACACTAAATACTTGGGCCAGGCAAAATAAGCCAGGTCGGTATAGGCCGACAGCTGTAACCGGTGCAGGGGTTTCCATGTGGCCCCGAGGTAGAGCCCGCTCTCGTTCTGCGTTCGTGAACCCTCGGCAAAGCTGCGGGCGTGCAGGGCGGCATACCGATAGCTGTAGAACCGCTGCAGGGCCATGACGCTCAGCGTGCCCGACGGCTGATAGCCCACGCTGTTAATGGTAGCCAGGGCCCCGTTTCCGTCAATGGCTGTCTCGCCGTTGAGTGAGAGGCGGTGCGACAGGTAGTGGTAGTCCACAGCAGCATTCAGGAAGTCGGTTCCTGCAGGGTAATGGCGGCGGTATATGGCTTTCGTGTCAGGCTGCAGTCGTCGGCTCAGGTGGGTGTAGGCCGCCGTGGCACCCAGTCGCAGCCCGCCCCGTCTGAAGTCCAGATGCAGTCCCGCGTCCGTTTGCGTCATGTTGTGCTTCTTCTGCATCTCTGCCGGTGTACGGTGGTAGCCGCTGGTCAGCAGCGTGGCCGCCGTGCCGTCGCTGTTGAGTGTCGCGTCAATGGGGCGCAGCGAGGCGTAGGCGGTGAGGGTTAGGTGTGGAGGGTTGAGTGTGGAGGGTTGAGCGTTGAGCGTGGAGTGTGGAGGGTTGAGGGTTGAGTGTTGAGCGTTGAGTGTTGACCTTCGCCCTCCTACATCAACCGTCACCGCCACTCCCTGCAAGTAGCCGCTCTCCATGCGCGAAGAGTTCGCACGAATGGCATTAGCCGTGCGCCCCAGGTTCTGCAGGGTGGTCAGCTTGCCCAGGCTGAAGCCGCCATTCATGACCAGTCCCATGCCGAACGACAGGCGGTACTGCCCTACGGCCAGCGTCTCTATGCGCTCTAACTGGCGCGCCACGAGGTACCAGGCATAGTGGTCGTAGCCCAGCCAGTTGCCTTCAGCCATGAATGGCTCACCGGCATCCTGTGCCCCGGTCAGTCCGAACTGCAGACGCTGTCCACAGCGGAACTTGTAGCGCACGGTGTGCCTGTAGCGGTAGCCTAAGTAGCCGTTGCGATCGCCCCGCCGTTGGTAGAAGGGCACCCGCAGCGATGCCGTCACCTCCTGCTTGCCCCAGCGCAGCAGGCTGTCCAGTCGGGGCCAAGTAGTCTTCGGTGCCCGTTGGCCGAAGCTGATAAACTGCAACAGCAGCTGACGCTGGGCATAGTCGAGTGAGCGAATCATCTGCAGCTCGGCAGGCGTCAGCAGCTCACCGTGCCTGTGGCGGTAGGTCATGATCTCCTCCACCTGCTGGTCAGTGAGAAAGGGCAGGGCCTCCAGCTCCTCGCGGCTGGCACTGTTAATGTCTATGGGCTCCCGCTCTAAGTCGCTCAACAGCTCGAAGGCCTCCTCCCACTGCTCCGACTCCACATCCTCCACGTCCGACAGCTGCCTGTAGGTCTGCTGCCAGTCGTCCTGGGCGAACCCAGCCACTGGCAGGCCAAGCAAAATAACAAAGAGAAGAACCTTTAGCATTTATTTACGATTTCTTCGTTTATTGTTTCCTTTTATAGGTACTCAGACGAGCAAGCTCGGAGTCCTGATTTTCGATTTAACGTTGCAAAGATACCAAAAAATGTGAATTAAAAATAATTGTGCATTGTGAATTGTGCTTTGTGTATTATATTTTGTACCTTTGCCCCCCGAAATCAATAAAAAGAAGACAATGCAAAAAAGAACACTTAGACTTTGCGTGCTGTTCACCATGCTGTTGTGTGCAGCGTGCTTTACTTTTGTCCATGCCGGCAACCCTGTCACCAAAAAGATGATGGCTGGCAAATGGAGCTTTGAAACCAAAATTGAAGAGGAAAGTGAAGAAGGAGTAAAGCCAGATATACTTGTTACTGGTATATTTGATTTTCTTGAGAATGGCCATGTCAGTAGTGACTTCCGCATCAAGGCGGTCTTTGATGTGGATTCGGAGGGGCATGCTCTTACTATCACTCTGCACGCTGATACTAAAGGAAAAGGACTTTGGGCGCTTTCGAACAACATTCTCGCCATGAATTTCGACGAAGTGGAAAGTAAAATAACTGACTTTAAGGTTGTTGTTGATGGTCATGACATGTCCGAATACTTCAGTGAAGCAGACAGAAGCGAGGTACTGAAAGATGTTAAATTAGAGGAACAAATGGCCAATACCCTGAAAAATCAGTTTGGTACAGAGGAGCTTACTGAATATACAGGTAAGACGGTCAAGTTAGGCGGTGTACTGCTGACAAGGGTGAAGTGATAGTTCATAGTTCATAGTTCATAGTTGATGAAGCTTTGTGTGTTTTGTTCGGCTAACCAGCAGATTGATCCTGACTTCTTCCAGATGACGGAGGAGTTGGGGCGTTGGGCGGCTGAGAATGACCATAGCATCGTGTATGGCGGTGTGAACATGGGTCTGATGGAGTGTGTGGCCAAGGCAACGAAGGAGGCTGGCGGAATGACCATCGGCGTGATACCCACCATTATTGAGAAGACCGGCAGGCTGAGTGACTACGTGGATGTGGAGCTGCGCTGTGACAACCTGAGCGACCGCAAGCAGCTGATGGAGGACCATAGCGACGTGTTTATTGCCCTGCCCGGTGGACTGGGCACGCTCGATGAAATCTTTACCATCGTGGCTGCCGCTACCATCGGCTATCACCAGAAACAGGTCATCCTCTACAACATGAAGGGTTTCTGGGACTCGCTCATTGCGCTGCTCGATGACTTGCAGGCAAAGGGCGTGGTACGCGGTGAATGGAGAGACCACATCAAGGTGGCCACTAAGCTTCAGGATATCAGCGCTTTACTTTCTGAATAGCTTGTCGAGTACCAGGGCTATGGCACCGTCGCCCGTTACGTTGCAGGCCGTTCCAAACGAGTCCATGGCAATGTAAAGGGCTATCATGAGTGCCTGCTGGTCGGGCGAAAAGCCCAGTATGCTTGCCAAGGGACCCAAGGCAGCCATGATGGCACCTCCCGGCACACCCGGGCCTGCCACCATGCATACTCCCAACAACATCATGAAATGCAGGAACAGCGGAAAGTCGTAAGGCAGTCCGCTCATCAGGCATACCGTTAAGGCACAGCAGGTTATCTTCATCATAGAGCCTGACATGTGGATGGTGGCACAAAGCGGAACGGCAAAGCTGGCCACGTCTTCGGACACGCCGTTCTTCTTGGTTTGGCGTAGCGTGACGGGAATGGTGGCCGCACTCGACGATGTTCCTAAAGCCATGAAGTAGGCTGGCAGCATTGTCCAGAGCAGCTTTAGCGGATTCCTGTGTGTCAGTCCGCCGGCAATGACGAACTCATAGAGCAGCACGGTAATGTGGAGCACGAAGATGACGACAATAATCTTGGCAAAGACCAGGAGAATGTGGTAGGCACTGCCGGTAAATGTCATTTCGAGGAAGATGCCGAAGATGTAGAGCGGCAGCAGGGGGATGATGGCTGCTTGTATGATAATCTCCACCAGTTTGCGCATTTCGCTAAGACCCTGTTTCAGTGTGGGGGCATGACAGTAGGCTATGCTCAGTCCGGCCACGAACGAGAGCACGAGGGCTGCCATGACATCGAACAGCGGTGGAATCTTGATTTCAAAGAAGGGCAGTAAGGCTTCGGCCTCTGTTGTCAGGGTGGTGTTCTGCCCCGCCTCTACCATCTGCGGAAAGAGCCATGAGCCGACGCCGTACCCTAACAGTCCGGCCAGGATGGTATCAACGTATGCAAGCCCCACGGCCCAGAGCAGCAGCCGTCCTACCTTACTGCCGATGTCGGCAATGGCAGGTGCCACGAGGCCCACGATGATGAGGGGTATCATGAAGCCGAGGAACTGGCTGAAGATGCTGTTGAAGGTAATAAAAAGGCGTACCCACGGAAGTGTCAGTACATTTCCGAGGAGTACGCCTAAGAGGATAGCGATGAGGATACGGGGCAGCAGCCCGATTCTGATTCGCTTCATACACTCAGGTTATTCGGCCTGTAAGCGTTCTGCCATAGCACGTCCGAGGGCCACGCACTGGGCGGTAGTCTCCGCCGTCAGGCTCTGCTTGATTTCCACAGGCTCGCCCACCTGTTCGAAATGCAGGCGTTCGTCGTTCCAGCGCTGTATCTCGCTCACGGCCTTCGATGCCCAGCCGTATGAGCCGAACCAGCCTAACAGGTGGTTCTTGATGTCCTTGCCGGCCAGCTCTGAGAGCAGCACGTCCATTTCGTGGTAGAGGGCGGTGTTATAGGTCGGGGCACCGACAATGAGTCCTTTGTAGCGGAACACGTCACGGATGATGTACGAGTGGTGCGTCTTCGAGACGTTATACATCACAATGTTCTTCACGCCAGCCTCTGAGGCAGCCCGGGCAATGACCTCGGCAGCACGCTCAGTGTTGCCGTACATGGTGCCGTAGCAGATGACGAGGCCGGGGTCGGTCTCATATTTCGACAGGCGGTCGTAGATGCCGATGACCTTGTCAATGTACTCGTGCCAGACGGGGCCGTGGGTAGCGCAGATGTAGTCAATCTTCACGCCGGCCAGTTTCTTGAGGGCGTTCTGCACGGGCGTGCCGTACTTGCCAACGATGTTGGAGTAGTAGCGGGTCATCTCTAACCAGAACGTGTCACAGTTAATCTGGCTATCGACAATGCCGCCGTTCAGTGCTCCGAAGCAGCCAAAGGCATCGCCGCTGAAGAGCACGTTGCTACAGCTTTCAAGCGTCACCATGGTCTCAGGCCAGTGTACCATGGGGGTGAGCACGAAGTTCAGCGTGTGACTGCCCAAAGAGATGGAGTCGCCATTCTTCACTTCCACCGTGCCATCGGCAATGCCGTAGAAGCCCTCCATCATCTGGAAGGTCTTCTTGTTGCCTACAATCTGAATCTGCGGATAGTACTTCTTGATGAGGGCAATAGAGCCGCTGTGGTCGGGCTCCATGTGGTTAATGACGAGGTAGTCAATAGGCCGTTCGCTGATGACTTCATGAATGTGCTCAATGAACTGGGTGAAGAAGTCAACCTCTACGGTATCGATAAGGCAAACCTTCTCATCGTCAATCAGGTATGAGTTATAGCTCACACCGTTGGGCAGGGGCCAGAGGCCTTCGAAGAGCGACTTGTTGCGGTCGTTCACTCCTACGTAATAGATTTTGTTTGTAATTTCCAGCATAGCTTATAGTCTTTAATTCTTAATCTTCTGTCTTCAGCGTCTTCCCAAAAGCTGGTGAGACGTAGTTGTTGATGGTCTTGCAGCACTCGGAAGAGAAGAGCTGGGCTGACGCAATGAGCGCATCCCACTGTGCTTCGGAGATGCCGTCGGTGACCATGCTGCGCGTAATGTTGTTCTTGATGAGGCCATAGATGAAGCCGGCATTGAAGTTATCGCCTGCTCCGATGGTGCTCACCACGTCAATCTTGTCAACAGGGTATTGCTTCTTCAGACCGTTCTCTGCCCGCAGCTCTACCGACTGGCTGCCCTGGGTGCAGATAAACTTCTTACAGTAGAAGGATATTTGCGAACGATAGACCGTGTCAGCGTCAGTGGTACGGAACATGACGTCAAAGTCTTCACTGCTGCCGCGCACAAAGTCGGCCAGCTCCAGGTTCTCCAGGAAGTTAGCCGTGAGCTTCATGACCTCATGCTGATGAGAGGCGCGGAAGTTAACGTCGTAATAGAGAATGGCCCCACGCTGATGGGCATACTGCAGAAAACCCAGCACCTGCGGACGAATGACGGGGTTCAGCGCATAGTAGCTGCCGAAGAGTACGATGTCATCCTGGTTGACCTCGGGGTACGAGAAGTCGAGTTTGTCTTTAGGGTGGTCCTTGTAGAAGATGTAGTCCGCATCGTTCTGCTCGTTGAGGAAAGCGAGTGAGAGAGGTGACTTCGACTCCGGATAGACATTGACATACGACGTATCGACATGGTTCTCTTTCAGGAAGTCGATGATGTTCCTGCCTATGCGGTCGTTCCCCGTTTCACTAATGAATACCGACTGGACGCCAGCACGTCCTAATGAGATGAGTGCATTAAACGTTGAACCGCCAGGAACAGCGCTCACTGGCTGGTCGTTACGAAAGATGATGTCGAGCACCGTCTCGCCTATACCTATTATTTTACGCATAAATATTGTTTTTGTCTGCAAAGATATAAAATAATAATGAACCAAAGGTCGTGAACTCCGTTAAAAATGAATAATGGTGAACAATTATGAATGATGAATGATGAATTTTTTGTACCTTTGCATCCCTAAGATGAAATACAATACCCAAACACTCCCTAACGGACTGCGCATCATACACCTGCCGGCTCCCGGTCAGCAGGTGGTGTATTGCGGTTATGCCATAGCTGCAGGAACGCGCCACGAACTGCCTGGAGAGGAAGGCATGGCTCACTTTGTGGAGCATACCACGTTCAAAGGAACAGAGAAACGCACCTCGTTGCAGATACTTAATGAACTGGAGCGTGTTGGCGGTGACCTGAATGCCTTTACGACGAAGGAACACACGGTCTATTACGCTACGGTGTTGCGTGACGATGTCAAACGTGCCGTCTCGCTGCTCACTGACATTGTGTTCAACAGTACCTATCCGCAGGCAGAGCTTGACAAGGAAATAGAGGTGATATGCGACGAGATAGAGAGCTACAACGACTCTCCGGCAGAGCTGATCTTCGACGAGTTTGAGAACCTGCTCTTTCCCGGCCATCCCTTAGGACATAATATATTAGGTACGCGCGAGAAGCTTAGTACCTATACCTCGGCCGATGCCCTCCGCTTTGCCCGTCGTCATTACCGTCCTGACAATGCGGTCTTCTTTGTCTATGGCGATGTCCCGTTTGAGCGGATTGCGTCGAGCGTTGAGCGTGGAGGGTTGAGCGTTGAGAGTGGAGCATGGAGCGTGGAGCGTGGAACGTGGAGCGAAACAACCCTCAACTCTCAACGCTCAACCCTCAACCCTCAACGCTCAACGCTCAACGCTCAACACTCCACCACCCGCTCATCATCAGGCGCACGTCATGCTGGGAACACGGACGTTTGCGGCTGACGATGAGCGGCGCATTCCGCTGTTCCTGCTGAACAACATACTGGGCGGACCGGGCATGAATGCCCGGCTGAACCTTGCCTTGCGTGAGCGTCGCGGACTGGTCTATACCGTGGAGAGTAACATGACCACCTACAGCGATACGGGTGTCTGGTCGGTTTATTTCGGCTGTGACCACAAGGACGTGAAGCGATGCCTGAAGCTGGTACAGCGAGAACTGGACCGCATGGCCGAACGGCCGTTGAGCGACCGTCAGCTGGCTGCCGCCAAGAAACAGCTGAAGGGCCAGTTGGCCATAGCGTCCGATAACCACGAGCAGTTCGCCCTTGACTTTGCCCGTACCTATCTGCACGAGCACCGCGAGCACCACATCGGCCGGCTATTTCAGCAAATAGACAGCATCACCGCCACCCAGCTGCAACAGATAGCCTGTGAGTTCTTTAACCCCGACCGCCTGCAAATGCTGATATTATGAAGCTGAAATACCTCTTCGTCTTTGCTGTGCTGCTGACGGCTTGCGCCAAGAAGCCGCAGGGTCATCCGCCCATCGAGGTGGAGGTCATGAACCCCATGACACCCGTGAAGAATCAGGGGAAGAGCCAGACCTGCTGGGTCTATGCCATGCTGGCCGCCATCGAGACAGAACACATCGGCCGTGGTGACTCTGTGAACCTGTCGCCTGCCTACGTGGAATACATGCTGCGGAAGGAGCCTGGCGCTCCTGAGAGCAAGCGCGGCATGGGGCTGACGTGCATCAACCTGATACAGAAGCATGGGCTTTGCGGCTACGATGCCTATCGCAAGGTGGAGGAGGACATTGAGCCGCCCCGTCAGGTGTTCATGCTGGGTGCCATTTATACGCCGCAGGAGTTTGCCCGCAGCGTCTGTGCCCCCGACGAATACATTGCCCTGACGAGTAATGATGACGAGCCCTACAACACGGAGATAGACGTGAACACCGACGATAACTGGCAGCACAACCGCTACTGGAATGTTCCCATGGACACGCTGTTGGCCCGGACCGAGCGGGCCGTGCGCCAGCATCACGGCGTGTGCTGGGAGAGCAAGGGCCATGCCATGGCCATTGTGGGCTTGGGACGCGACGCCCAGCAACGCCGTTACTTTATCATGAAAAACTCATGGGGCGACGATGACCCCGACCACGGCCTTGTATATATGACATACGAGCGCTTCCGTAAGGAAACGCTCGCAGTAGAAATGCCACGTTAGGGGGAAGCCCACCCCAACCCAAGGGAGGGGCTACTCTATCCTAACCGCCACGTCACACCGTCCTTGGTGTCCTTCACTTCGAAACCAAGGGCAGCCAGCTCGTCGCGAATATGGTCGCTGGTGGCCCAGTCTTTATTGGCCTTGGCCTTGGCACGCAGGTCGAGCACCATGTCAACCACTTTGCCGAAGGCCTCCTCGCGGGCTTTGTTCGTCTGCTGTCCGTTGTCGGCAGACTGTAGTCCTAACAGGTCGAAGGCAAACAGGTGCATCACCTCTTTCAGCTCTTTCAGGCAGTCGGCGCAGATGGTGGCCTTGTGGTCAATGAGCTTGTTCACCGTTGAGCAGGCCTCAAACAGGTAGCTCAGCACTAACGGGGTGGCGAAGTCGTCGTTCATGGCGTCGTAGCAGCGTTCGCGCAGTCCCTTCACTAACGATTCCGTCTCCTGGTCGCATGCCGGCGAAACCTGAATGCGCTCCAGGTCGCTGATGCCCTGCATCAGCTTCTGCAGGCCTTTCTCGGCGGCTATGAGGGCTTCGTTCGAGAAATCTACGGTGCCGCGGTAGTGGGCCGAGAGTATGAAGAAGCGGATGGTCATGGGCGAGAAGGCCTTCTCCAGCTTCTCGTGGTTGCCGGTGAAGAACTGCTCCAGAGTGATGAAGTTGCCCAGCGACTTGCCCATCTTCTGTCCGTTGATGGTAATCATGTTGTTGTGCATCCAGTACTTCACGGCCTGGTGGCCCATGGAGGCTGTGGCCTGTGCTATCTCGCACTCGTGGTGGGGGAACACCAGGTCCATGCCGCCGCCGTGAATGTCGAACTGCTCGCCTAAGTACTTGCGGCCCATGGCCGTGCACTCACAGTGCCAGCCGGGGAAGCCGTCGCTCCACGGTGAGGGCCAGCGCATGATGTGTTCGGGCTGTGCCTTCTTCCACAGGGCGAAGTCGGCCTGGTTGCGCTTCTCGCCCACGCCGGCCAGTGTGCGGCTCTCGTCCTTGATGTTCTCCAACGAGCGGCCGGAGAGGATGCCGTACTTATACTTCTTATTATAAGCCTCAATGTCGAAGTAGATGCTGCCGTTCGACTCGTAGGCAAAGCCGTTGTCCAGAATCTGCTGCACCAGCTGCTGCTGCTCAATGATGTGGCCCGTGGCGTGCGGCTCTATTGAGGGACGCAGCACGCCGAGGGCGTCCATGGCAGCATGGTAGCGGTTGGTGTAGTACTGGGCTATCTCCATGGGCTCCAGCTGTTCTAAGCGTGCCTTCTTCTCTATCTTGTCGTCGCCCTCGTCGGCGTCGTGCTCCAAGTGGCCCACGTCGGTAATGTTGCGCACGTAGCGCACCTTGTAGCCCAAGTGCCTAAGGTAGCGGAACACCAGGTCGAAGGTAATGGCAGGACGGGCGTGTCCCAGATGGGGGTCGCCATAGACGGTGGGCCCGCAGACATACATGCCTACGTTGGGGGCATGCAACGGCTCGAAGCGCTCTTTCTGGCGCGTCAGCGTATTGTAAATAACGAGTTTCGATTCCATATCGGTTTATTCTTTTATTAATTGTTCCTTTTTCCTGTATGCAAGCCCGGTGAAGACGGCTATCAGCTCGTCCTGCTGGTTGCGTATCTGCACCTCGCAGTAGGGCAGCTTGTGGTGGTTGACGGTCTCGGTGGCTACTGCCGTCAGCCGGTCACCTTCCAAGGCCGATTTTGAAAAGACGATGCTGCTCTGTATGCCGAACGTCAGTTGTCCGTGACTGTTGGTGACGGCTGCAAATGCCAAGTCGGCCAAGGTGAAGAGCGCGCCGCCCTGACAGACGTTGCCCCCGTTCAGGTGTTTGTCGGTGACTGTCATCTCTGCCCGGGCGTAACCCTCGCGGATTTCAACGAGTTGAATACCGTTCATGGCAGCAAACCGGTCTTTCGTGTTTAGTAAGTCTATCAGTTCCATGATGTCTTTTCATTAAAAACGCTGCAAAGGTAATAAAAAGTTAGGTGTTGGGTGTGGGGTCAGGGGTGTTTTTTTTCTCTTTTCACTTTTTTTACCCTTTTCCTTTTTTGCTTTTTTCCTTTTTTCTTACCTTTGCAGCCAAATTATCAATCGAAATGGAGACAGGCAAGACGATTTTGCGCTTTCTGAAAGACTGGACGCTCCCCGTGGCCATTGCCGTGGGGACGGTGGTCTATCTGACGTTCGACCTGGTGCCCGCACTCGACGAGGCCGGCAACGTGCTCGGGCCTATTATTGACGTCATCTTTCCGGTTACGCTCTTCCTGACGCTCTTCGTTACCTTCTGCAAGGTGGATTTCCACCAGATGCGTTTCCACCGCTGGCACTTCGGCATACTCTTGGCGCAGGTGCTGCTCGTCGCCCTTGTGGTGGGCGCTATCCTGTTGATGAACCCTAACCCTAACGTTGACGTTCACGTTGACGTTCACGTTGTCGTTGACGTTAAACTCCTGCTTGAGGCCATTCTCACCTGTATCATCGGGCCGTCAGCCGTGGCGGCGCCTGTCGTGGTGGGAAAGCTCAACGGCAACATCAGCACCATGACCACCTTTACGCTGCTCTCGTCGATGGCCTCGGCACTCATGATTCCCGCCGTGTTCCCCATCCTGGAGCCAACGGCCGACGTGGCTTTCCTTGATGCGTTTCTCATCATACTCGAAAAGATGCTGCTGGTGCTGCTGCTGCCCCTGGTGTTAGGGTGGCTGGTGCAGCACTACGTGGGGCGGCTGGCCCGCTGGATAGCGTCAAAGTCTGACCTCAGCTTTTACCTATGGTGTGTCTCGCTGAGCATTACCACGGGTGTCACGGTCAAGAACATTGTGCATAGTGACGCCTCCGTATGGCTGTTGTGGTGGATTGCCGTGACCAGTCTGCTGCTCTGTTTCGTGCAGTTCTTGATTGGCCACGTGGTCGGCAGGCATCTCGGCGAACTGGTCAATAGCCGTCAGGCGCTGTTTCAGAAGAATACCGGCCTGAGCATCTGGGTGGCTTACATGTACTTGAACCCCGTTTCCAGCATTGGTGCCGGATGCTATGTGCTCTGGCAGAACATCATCAATTCGCTGGAACTTTGGCAGTTCAGACGCGAAAGCAAGTATCCTTCCTCGAAAACCAGAGCGGAACTTAAGTAGAATAATCATACTGTTTTTTTAGTGAATAGCAAGGAAAATCCAACCATTTTGCAGGCATTTTCCTTGCACTTCGGCGTGCTTTTTTATCTTGTTGGCCGATAGATTGTTGTAAGTTTTCCCGAGATTGTTATAACTTTTTCCCGAGATTCTTATGTGTTTTTCCCGAGATTGTAGGTGAGAATCTCGGGAAAAAGCAACTTAAATCTCGGGAAAAAGTTATAACAATCTCGGGAAAACAACATACGATTCATGCGCGAACTTGGTAAAAAAGTACGCTGATGATGGTACGTAGTGCCCTTGCTTCAGGTAGATTTGTATGGTAAAGCCAGAACAAAACGATAGTCATCATAGAAAAAAGGGGCTCTCTTTACGCACGCGCGCGTACATAATTATTATACTACGCTGTAAGTTTTTTCCCAAATAATTTGGTTATTTGGCTGATAATCCGTAACTTTGCACGGATAAACAAAAATAAAACCATTTTAGCGCTGAAATAGTTATGAAGAAGATGTTTTTGATGAACGGCATGGCCGCATTGGCGGTAGGCGTGTTGCTCACCGCCTGTTCAGGTGACGACCTGTTTACGCAAGCTGACGCCGTAAGGAATGCGAAGGACCTGTTGGGTGTGACCATTGACGCTAACCGTGACTGGAACATGACGACGCAGGTGAAGGCCGAAGTGGCCGTGCAGGGTGACTATGGGGTCAACTATGAAGTAGTCGTTTACGAAAATAATCCTTTTATTGACAATAAGGGCACCGTGCTCGGACGGTCAACGGCGTTGAGCGGCAGCACTGCGTCGTTTGAGTTTACTGCTCCGAAGGGTACGTCGGCCGTCTTCGTCTGCCTGCGTGATGCCAAGGGCTATAATTACCTGAAGCCCGTGGCCATCATCGATGGTAAGCTTCAGACGGCATTCGGCGGGGCTGACGTGGCTTCGTCGCCCGGTTTCTATGACACCCGTAGCCAGGCCACCCGAGGCACTGAGGCTGACGACTTCGTCATTCCCACGGCCGAGGTCCCCTTTACGACCGACGACATCACAGCTTACCTGGCCAATGCCAAGGAGCCTAACGACGAGAACATTGTCGATAACAATGATGGTTCATATTGGGTTGACGGTACTGAGGGCCACTGGGTGATTGACACGCCGGCATCAATTGTTTGGCCAAAATACGGTCAGTATCAATGGGGTGGTGCAGCAAACAATGTTTTGTATTATCCGCCAGGTGCAACAGATGAAGACAAAGCATGGTTTGAAGCCAATTGCCGAGAACTTGTAAACTATTCTGTTAATTGGAATGACTTCGACAGCGTTGATGGTTACGTTGCTCTTGTCCTTGCTGTCAGAGATAGATGCCAAAGTACTGGACGTACAGATTGGATTACGCTTTCCGGCACATGGGAAAGAGGCTATAAAACAGAGGAAGTCAAGCACTGGGAAGACGCTACCGAAGGCTACATGCAGAAAGACGAGACCTATGTGCTCGACTTTAAGATTACGGGCTCATGGAACAAGAACATTTCCGTGCTTTCAAGTGAAGATGTACCCATCTGGGAAAATAACAGCATCGTGGGTTATACGCGTGCGCACCGCGACGTCTATATCACTGGAACCTGGACCCTGCCTACTGGCGAGCAGCGGGTGGGCGGCGGCGCTAACATTGTGGTATGCCGCGGCGGAACGCTGAACATTCCCGAGGGCGCTGAAATGAACTTCGTTAACCAGGCCCGTCTGGTAGTCATGCCCGGCGGAACAGTGACCGGTGCGGGTAAGATTAACATTACCAACGGCACGGCCGAGGACGGCTACGGATACAACGGCGGCACCATCAGCGTGGGAACGTTCACCAACAACTTCGGAACGTTCTTCAACTATGGTAACCTGTTCATTCAGAACATGGAGGGCGCATCCAAATACAGCCTCTATGTCAACCACGGAAAGACACTCGTGCAGTCGGCTACCAAGGGCTCGAACACGGCCAACATGCGCGTGTATAACAACTGTTGGTTCGAGTGCACCAGCGGCTTTGCCTGCCGTAACATCGTGCAGGGCGAAGGGGCCTACTTCAAGGCTGCCAACCTGGAAATGTCGGGTTCAGAGGACGGAACGACCGACCATGCCTTCATCTACGCCAAGGCCAACTCACTGATTAAGGTGCCGGGAGCTGTGGCACTGAACAATGTTGACATCATAGGTCCTACCACCGATGGCGACTACGCCTACCTACAGTTCGGCTATGTAGAGGGTGAAAATGGTTCCCACGGCTTGAGTACTGCCACCAACTATACTACGACTTGGGAAAGTGGTGTTGAATACATGTCAGCAGGCGCTATACAGAATAACGTCCGTATTAGCGTTGACCATCCCGAGGTGGACAGTAGTCCTTCTACCTTCACGCCCTACGAGAAGATTCTGAACATGCTCAATGGTACGCTGGCATTCTACGTGGCAGAGATTAACCCCACGCTCGACCAGTATAACCAGAAGAATGAGTTCCCCGTTCAGGGTAACGGTAATGCCACGTTGGTTCGTAGCGGTCAATACACGGGCGTGGCCACCGAGGCCAGCGACTGCTCACCGGCCATCGAGATAGAAGAGGCGGAGGAAATCATTGAGAGCAACAAGATTTGGAGCTATGCCTTCGAGGACTCTTACAATGCCGACTACGACATGAACGACGTGGTGCTGAAGGTGAAGCAGAATGACACCTACCCGGGCAAGCTCGACGTGACGCTCTGCTGTACGGGTGCTTCTTATAACCTGAAGGTCAACCTGACCAAGGCCGATGGCACCGTGGTCAACCTCTTTGGCGCTACTGAGGTGCATTCAGTATTGGGCGGCTCGGCAGGCACCTTCATCAACACCGTGTTAGGCGAAACCCATTATGACGAATACACCACGCAGATAGACAAGCCTGCTGACTTCCAGTTCGGCACGGCCGACTTCTGGATTGAGTCACCCGAGGGCAACATCCACGTGGCCACCGAGGGCCAGGATCCTCACGGAATCATCATTCCCGGTGACTGGCAGTGGCCGACGGAGCGTACCAGAATCACCGAGGCATACCCCTCGTTCGCCAACTATTACATTGACGGTGGAGTAGATGATCGGTATGTTGACTGGTACAAATATCCTGCTGAGGCGAATATTTATGTAGCTGAGTAGGCGGAGTTATCGAAGTGACCCCCTCTAACTCCCCCTGTAGGGGGAGGACGGAATGTGTGCATGCCCTTGCGTGGTAATCGTCCCCCTCCTACAGGAGGGGATAGGGGAGGTCACTTCGGACTTAATTTT
>ONRS01000033.1 GCA_900320255.1 uncultured Prevotellaceae bacterium | reverse complement strand
GACTCGAACCGTCGACATTCAGAACCACAATCTGACGCTCTAACCAACTGAACTACGGGCACCATCTGAATTGCGGGTGCAAAGGTAATGCTTTTATTTGGAACGACCAAAGATTTCCTCTACTTTTTTCTATTTTATTTCACGAAGGGGGTACCAGTCGCGCAAATTTCCGCTCTTTTCTATCGTGTTTTCAATATTATCAGGCAGCGACGAGAAGAAATCGAGGCCGGTCAGCTCTTCTATTTCATCGACTGACTTGACGTAGCGGCTCATGTCGCGCGAAGCCCCGCGATTCTCGTACACGAAGCCGATGGCCTTGTAATAGCCCTTGCCCTTGGACCGACTTTCCCGGCGCAGGACGACCTTGAAGAAGGCTTCGGGCACTACCACTTTGTTGCGGCCGATGGTCTTATGCTGCTGGTTGTAAAGTACTGGGCCACAGACGATATAGAGGTCTCCGTAACGCTCTGCCCAGGCTCGGCACTGCAGCTCAACATCGTTCCAAGCCCCGGTGTTGAGGTTATGGCGCTGGGGGCAGATGTTGGTGAAGAGGAACGACTGCTCCTGTGCCTTCTTGTCCCACTTATTATCGCCAGCGGGACACATGTGTCCCCGGTCGTAGCCGGAACTGCGATAGTCAGTGTCATAGGCACGCGGGCTGCTGACTTCTTCGTCTTCGTGGAACACCTGAGTATTACGTTTGTACCTACCGTCAACATGACTGGCCGTCAGGTGCCAGGCTACCCAGTTTGGAATGCGGTTCTGGGCATTGTAGGAGGTGGTATAGCCCACCCTGCTCAGAATTTTGCCTTTGCTGCCCTTTACTGTCAGGGGAATCTCCAGCCCTAAGGGGTCTGCAGGTTTGGAATTGTCGTAGAAGGTGGAAGAGTTTGTGGGGCTGTCCTCCTGCTGATTTGCATCGGCAGGTGACGTTGCTGGCCTGCAAGCCCACCACAGCAGCAGGGAAAGTAGTAAGAGAGATGCTTTCTTCATTGGCTTGTGGAATTTTTATTCGTCAGCAACAAAGAGCGGGTCTTCAGGCATCACCATGATGGGGGCCTGCTCGCTGAGTTTCAGCAGGTTCTCGGGGACATACTGCTTGTCAACAACCAAGCGGAACATGTATTCACGGAACCACTCTGCGGTCATGATGAGACACCCCTCGTGACCATAAGTGGCACCCCACGAGTTCTCGACTTTCCACTTGAGTGGCTTGTCGTCAGCATCAAGGTCAACAGCCGTCAGCGTCATAGCGTGGGTTGAGCCGCTATCGAAGGTTGAGATGCGCTGCGCCTTGTTCATGCCGAAGGTGGTGGAGAAGAGCGACTCGTAGTCGAAGTTATTAATGTCGCACAGCCCGCGCTTACGATCCAGGAACTTGCCAACATCGTAAGAGCTGTAGAGCTTGCGGCCGTCCTTGAGGGAGGCAATGGCCAGCTGCTCTATCTCGTCCATAGGCAGGTTCAGGTATTTCCAGTTGTGACCGTCATAGGTGTGGCGGTCGTACTCTACTTCGTAGGTCTTATGGTATGGGCGACGCGGGTCGTTCATGACCATGATGAATGTGCCGTTGAGCGGCTGACCGACTACTTCCTCATAGAACGTCTGTGGCGTGTACTGCTTAGGCTGGCCAATGGCTTTTCCGTTCTTGTCGCGGAAGGCGTAGGTGAACTGCGTGGGCGGCTCACCAAGGGTCAGCACCAGCATGTGGTAGATGACGCCCAGCATTTCTGTCTTACGCTTCTCAATGTCAGCAGCTTTCCTGCCCTGTGCCACCATTTCACGCAGTTGCAGGCCGAACTCACGCAGCTTGGAGTCGATGAGACGCGACATCTTTGACGTGTTGTCACTTGAGAACGTCTCGGGCATGACAGCCTTGGGCACGAGGCCGTACTTCTCAGTCAGGTCAGCAACGCCACAGAAGGTGCCGCCATCGCTGAGCGGATTCTTGAAGAAGAACTGCACGCGCTGGTCGTCAATGGGTTTCTTGGCTGTGTCGATGATGCCCTGCAGGAAGAGGTTTGACTTCTCTAACTGGTCCCAGAAGAAGAGATAGTCCTGCGAGAACTCAACAGTCAGCGAGTCAGTACGCTTGGCAAAGTTTGCCCGCAGCACGTTCAGTCCGCTGAACATCCAGCAACGGCCGCTCGACTTCTGGTCGGTAATGGACTGTTTCTTCGTCTCGATGCTGAAATACCCGTCAATGTCGCCTGCATTCTGGTGGTTCTGTGCCAGGTTGTCTATGGCGTTGGCAGCTATGGCATTGTGCAGGGCACGGTCGGCAGCCGTAGTGGTCTGCTGCTGCTTTATCTGCTGCAACATTTCAGCAGAGATGCCCCCTGCCCTGTTCTGGGCAGTGGCAAACGCTGGCAGCAGGAGTGCCAACGATAACAGTAAGGTCGGTCTGTTCATATTTATCTGTCGTTTGTTTTTTAGTCTGAAAAGTAAAAGCGAGCAATTGGCCCGCCTTTACCTTTTTACTTAATCTTAATGGTCTTCGTCGTCTTTTTCTTCTTCGAAGAAGTAGTCGTTGTAGTCGTTGTAGCAGCAGTTGCCGGCCTGTAATACTTCTTGGCCTCGGGAATCCATTTCTGGATGTCACTAATGCGCTCAGCATCCGACGGGTGGTCGCTCAGCAGCGATGAAGAGCCTCCACCTGTAGCCTGCGACATGCGCTGCCAGAAGCCAACAGCCACCGAGGGGTCATAGCCAGCCATAGCGGCAAAGACGAGTCCCATGTGGTCAGCCTCACTCTCCTGTTTACGAGAGAAGCCAGCCGTAAAGAACTGCCCTCCTGCCCCGGCTACAATCTGACCTAACTGAACCATGCTGCTGCTGGCTCCCATGCCTGATGCTACGGCACCAAGCACCTGAATGCCGTATTGCTGGCGGTAGGCATTACTCAATCGCTCAGCCGAGTGCTTGGCTACGGCGTGGGCAATCTCATGACCTAAGACGATGGCCAGCGAGGCTTCGTCCTTCGTAACAGGAAGCAGGCCTTCATAGACTACAATTTTTCCTCCAGGCATGCAAAAAGCATTGATCTGCGTGTCCTGAACAAGATTGAACTCCCATTGATACTGAGAGACTTCTGCCCCCAGTCCGTTGGCATTAAGGTAGCTCACCACTGCGTTAGCCAGGTTCTGGCCCACCCGCTTCACCAAAGCAGTATTCGTGGCATTCGTCGATTTTTTGGCAGAAGCCATATACTCCTGATACTGCTGGTTGCTCAGGCTCAGCACTTGCTCATCACTCACAAGGAGGTTCTGCTTACGTCCTGTGATGGGAACTGTAGAGGTAGTTCCGCAACTGGTAAGAATTGCGGCTACTACCGATAATAACAGTATTTTAACCGACTTCATAGACTCTCAACGGACTTTTTTAGTTGGCTGCGGCGGGTTTCTCAGCAGCAGGAGCTTCAGCAGCGGGCTTCTCAGCAGCTGCGGGAGCTGCAGCATCCTGCTTCTTCTGCTGGCTGGCATCGAAACCAGGCAGCGTGTTGGGATTAGCGGCAGGAGCCTCAATACCATCAGTTACAGAACGTCCAACCGTAGGTTTCGGAGCTACATAAGCACACACAATGCTGATAACCACCATTGCTACAGCCAGGCCCCAAGTGGTCTTCTCGATGAAATCGGTAGTCTTGCGAACACCGCCAATCTGGTTATAAGAAGCGAAGTTTGAAGCCAAACCGCCTCCCTTAGACTCTTGAATTAATACAATGCCGATCATGAGCAGAGCGGCAATCACGATAAGAATTACGAATAATGCGTAAAGTGTCATTTTTTTGTTGTTTTTTTATTGTTATTTATAATTAATTTCTCTAAGAATCGAATTTGGTCTGCAAAGTAAGCATTTTTTTTTGGATATGCCAAACTTAATCGCCGAATTATTTCCAAAGCCTTCGAATATCTGCCCTGTTTAACATAAATTCGGGCTAAAGTCTCGGTAAAATACTCTTCCTCGCCCTCTTTTTCTTCTTCAGAAGAAACGGACGGAGTATATTCCGGTGTCTCGTTCAGCACAATGCGCCCAGTATCCTGCATGATGAAGTTATCTATCAGTTCCTGACCGCGAAGCTGGGGCGTTTCCTCCTGCTGCTGCTCCGCCTGCCCCATTTCGCTCTCCAGCAGGTAGGCCACATAGTCAACGGCTGCATCGGCAGGGGTTGGCTTGCGGTGATGCTTCTGCTGCTCTGCCTCCTCGTCCTTTGGTATAGAGTCGAGGAAGTTCTCGATGAGCGACATGGTCCGGTTGCCTGCCGGCTGCCTGCTCTCCACGACCTGCTGGCGGGCAGGTATTTTGTAGTGGGCTGCCTCTACTAACTGGAAGATGACCTTACGGTCGGTGATGTAGATGGAGGCACGGCGCAGCTCTTCGTCGAACGTGGAGTCATGCAACAGGTAGAGATTATGCAACAGCAGCAGCCGGGCTGTCTGGAAATAGGGATAGAGTGCCAGAAGCGAGCGCAGCTCGTACAAGGTGTCCTTGTCAAGGCGCTCAGGATGGCTGATGTATTCACTTATTTCCATAGTCTCACCTGTTTACGCAGTTACCAGTTAGCGGCTGTTGCATTGAAAATCTGGTCGCAGATGTCGTCAAACATCTCTGTCACCTTCTCTTCCTGAACAGCACTCAACGACTGAGTCGTCTCGTAGAACGATGTAGAAGTAAACTGCCGCTCAAAGTCCTCCTGGTGGTTCTTGTTGTTTGTAAAACGAACATTCACCGTGATGGAGAGCTCGGTCTGAGCTGAATAGCCTTCGCTCGATACAGACTTGTTACGCTGGTCGTAGCGGGTTATCTCACCGTCAATTTTCCAGTCGCCATTACGTTTGACCTCTGTCAGACGGGTTTGATTGAGGAATTTATCCCTCAGTTTCTCATTGAACATAGGTCCCATCGGGCCCCAGACATAGGCGGAACGGACGGGGAAGTTCTCTATTTGAATGGTTTTCACCTGTGTGTAGTCGATACTGGCTCCATTGAACTTATAGCTCACGGAACAGGACGACAGCAGCAGCTGGAGGAAGATGAATACTGGCAAGAGAACCTGCAGCGTCTTATCGAGCCCGAACTGCTTCAGCCTGCGATAGAGCGTGCGGTCACTAATGCCGAGCTCCTTGGCTGCCTTCTTACGATTACCGCCATTACGCTCGAGTGCCTTCTCCAGCATCTGACGGCCAACGTCGGTCAGGTTCAGGTTCTCCTTCTCCTGTTCATGCTCCAGCTCAACGTATTCGGCATCGGTCAAAGGCTCCTCCTGCTGAATATAGATGGGCTGCTGGGCCATAGCGGGAGGCGCAGCCGGCACAGGCAGTGAGGTGTCACTACTGCCGCTACTCACCAACGGTTTGTCCTGCATGTCCTCCAGACGCTTTTTCAGCATCCCCATGTCACGACGCAAATCGTTGACATTACCCCGCAGCTCGAAGAGTATCTTATACAGTATTTCACGCTCGCTCTCGAACGAGTGCTCACCTTCACGGCGAATGGTAGCCAGCTGGGTGCTCTCCTGGTCCTGCGGAATAAACTTCAGCAGAATGTCAGGGGTAATCATGCGCTCGGTGCTGAGTATGGAAATCTGCTCAGTAATGTTCTTCAGCTGGCGAACATTGCCCGGCCATTTGTAATGCATGAGCAGTTGCTTGGCCTCGTCGGTCAGCACCACCTTGTCCATACGGTACTTCTCGGCCATCTGCATGGCAAAGAGACGGAACAGCAGGACAATATCCTCTCCACGGTCACGCAGCGGAGGCATCTGAACGGGCACCTGGTTCAGTCGGTAATACAAGTCCTCACGGAAACGTCCCTCGCTGATGGCCTGCTGAATGTTAACGTTGGTAGCAGCCACTATGCGCACATCGGTCTTCCTTACTTCAGTAGCTCCTACGGGTATGTACTCGCCCGTTTCCAGCACACGCAGCAGCCGTGCCTGCGTTGCCATCGGCAGTTCTCCCACTTCGTCCAGGAACAGCGTACCCTTATGGGCAACGCCAAAGTAGCCTGGCGAGTCATTAATGGCACCCGTGAAAGAGCCCTTTACATGACCGAACAACTCGCTGTCGATAGTACCTTCAGGAATGGAGCCACAGTTGATGGCAAAATATTTCTCCCGGCGGCGTGGCGACTTGTCGTGAATAATGCGGGGAATTATCTCCTTACCCACACCGCTCTCACCGACTATCAGCACCGACAAATCGGTTGGTGCCACCTGTAAGGCGACATCAATCGCACGGTTCAACGCATCGCAATTTCCTACGATGCTGTACCGGTTCTTGACACTTTGCAGTTCCGAACTATTCATTTTAGCGTGCAAAGTTACAAAGAATTTCTGACATAATGGCAGAAATGACAGTTTTTAAGATTTCGGCAGCTCTTTCTTGACCGTAAAACGGGCTTTTTCACCATCCTCACGCTTCTCGTGATAGAGTTTTGGCAGCGGATTGGCCAATGGCTCGTCATAGTTCTGGCGGTTACGCCAAATGTCGATGGCTGCATAAATGGCCTGACGGAACGAGCTCTCGTCAGCAATGCCCTTACCGGCAATGTCGTAAGCCGTACCATGATCAGGAGAGGTTCTGACAATGGGCAGTCCTGCCGTGAAGTTCACACCGTTCTCCAAGGCCAGCGTCTTGAAGGGAGCCAGGCCCTGGTCGTGATACATAGCCAGCACACCATCGAAACGGAAATACATGCCGCTGCCGAAGAAACCGTCAGCAGGATAAGGGCCAAAGGCCTGAATGCCAGCCTTCTCCAGTTCGCTGATGGCCGGTTTGATAATGGTTTCCTCTTCAGTACCAATAACGCCACCGTCACCGGCATGAGGGTTAAGAGCCAGAACGGCAATGCGCGGGTTGGATATGCTCAGGTCACGCTTCAGCGACTGGTGGAAAATGGTAGCCTTCTCAATAATGGCCTCCTGCGTAATGGCATCTGCCACGTCCTTGATAGCCAGATGGGTGGTTACCAACGCTACGCGCAAGGTGTCGTTCATCAGAATCATGAGCGCCTTCTTGCCCTCGCCTAACGACTGCTCGATGTACTCCGTATGACCATGAAAATGAAACAAGTCACTCTGTATGGTGTTCTTGTTAATGGGTGCAGTAACAAGCACATCGTAAAGACCGCTACGGTAGTCAGACATTGCACGGTCTAAGGCCTTCAACGCTGCATCGCCTGCCTCCTTTGAGGGCTGTCCCAGATCAACCTTCACCTCTTCCTCGAACGTTGCCAGCATGTTCAGACGCCCATCCTGAGCGTCCTCTGCCTTCTCAATAATGCTGAAGTTGGTAGGCAGGTCTAACGCCTTACGATGATAGGCGGCCACCTTGGGTGAGCCATACACTATTGGCGTACACAGGTCAAACATGGCCTGGTCGGCAAAAGTTTTCAGTATCACTTCGTAACCGATACCGTTCGTATCTCCATGTGTGATTGCCACACGAATTTTTTTATCTCCCATGATAATAATATGTATGTATTTATTTTATATTGATAGTTTTCACTACTTGTTCCATCCGCTGCATCAGCTGCTCTTTCTTCTTTCCCGGGGCATAGATGAAGCCGTCGGCAACAACTATACGGCTACGGGCAGAATCCAGTGCTGCACAGCATACGAAGGGACCTCCCATAGCGTCACCGGCCATTTGCCACAGCCCCTTCATTTCCAGTTTCTTTGTTCCGTCAGACGTCAGCAGGGCGTAGCTCACGCTTTCTCGTACTGTCGCCTGCCAAATGCTGTCTGACGCACCCTTTACGTGACGGCGCATCACGGAGTCGCGTTTCTGCAACAGCTGCATAGGGTCGAGTACACGGCCTGCATAGCTGTACAGGCAGAAGTGACGCTGACGATGTGCATCACCATTCGACAGCCACAGGAAACTGCTGTCGGTCTTAACTGTCTGCATGTCAACAGGCCGTTCTACGCTGACATGACTCATCAAGTCAGCAACCGGCCACTCCCTGCTCTCTCCTCCTTCCTCCTTCCTCATGTCAGTACTACAGGCGCAGAGCAGCAGTAACAATACACTTCCCCACCCTGCCCTCATAACTGCTCCTGGCGTTTAGCCGTGCTCAACAGTCCACAGGCAGCAAAGATGTCCTGCCCACGACTGGCACGAATGGTTGTAAACACACCGTGCTTCGTCAGATAGTCACGCAACGACTCCATGCGTTTCTCGTCAGAGGCCGGCAAGTCAACAGCCGGAATCTCGTGGAAGCGAATCAAGTTCACCCTACACTCCAGACCGTCAAGGAGTTTGACAATCTCACGGGCATGCAACGGCTGGTCATTCAGCCCACCGAAACAGATGTACTCAAACGAGCAGCGGCGCTGGTGCGTGAAGTCGTACTGCTTCAGCAACTCCACCGTTGCAGCTATGCTTTGGGCACGTTCGGCGGGCATCAGCTGCTGGCGCTGTTCGTGAATGGGCGAGTGCATGGAAATAGCCACATGGCACTGGCTCTCGTCCAAAAAGCGTTTCAGCTTGTGCGGCACTCCAACAGAGCTCACCGTGATGCGCTTCGGGCTCCAGGCGTAGCCCCAGTCGGCCGTCAGCACCTCAGTAGCCCGCAGCACGTTGTCAAGATTGTCCATCGGCTCGCCCTGTCCCATGAACACAATGTTGGTCAGCTGCTCAGCCTCCGGCAGCGCGTATATCTGGTTCAGAATGTCGGCTGCCGTCAGGTTGCCTTCCCACCCCTGCTTGCCCGTCTGGCAAAAGAGACAGTTCATCTTACAGCCCACCTGGCAAGAGACACACAACGTGGCACGCTCGCCGTCAGGTATGAACACCGTCTCCACGAAGCGTTGAGCGTTGAGCGTTGAGCGTTGAGCGGAGGGTTGGGTGGTTTCCACCGGAAAGAGGTACTTCACCGTCCCGTCCTTCGAGCGTTGACAATCGATAGGAGCCATAAGACCCACCTCGTAACGCTCGGCAAGCCGCTCACGGTTCTGCTTCGAGATGTTAGTCATATCGTCTATCGACGTAACATGCTTCCCGTACACCCATTGAGCCACCTGCTTCGACGTAAAGGCAGGCATATCAAGCTCTTGCACAGCCTCCTTCAGCTCTGCCAACGTCATTCCGAGCAGTCGTTTTTTGTCATTATCACTCATACCGCTGCAAAGGTACAAAGAAAAAACGAAAAAGCAAAAATAATCCGCCCTGAACTTTTCATCAGGACGGACTTAGAGTTTGCCGTAAGCAAAGTGGTAGTTTGCCGTAAGCAAAGTTAACGACTGGTCAGAGTCAGGGTCTTACTGAGGCTTCCCCTACTGCTGTCGCGTACGGTCAGAGTGATGTTTCCTGCCGTTTCCGTTGTGCGCACAATGACTACGAGCTGGCCGCTAAAGAGCTTCATCTGCGGCTGGGTAAAGGGCTCCAGGCTCGTGGCATCACCATTACAAGCTGCCTGATAAACGCCAGCACCCGACACCTCGAACGTCAGCTCATCGTCGGCCGTTGGGCAGAACGTGCCGTTCTTGTCAACCATGGAAATGGTAATGAAGGCCATATCGTCACCGTCGGCCTTCAGCAGCGTGCGGTCCGCCTCCAGCTTCAGGGCCACAGGCTCACCTGCCGTCACCTGACGAGTGCGGTCTGCCTCACGACCATCGGCATCGTAGGCCACCACCTCAATAGTGCCTGGCTCGTACTTCACGTTATTCCAACGCAAGCGATAGCGGTCAAGCCGCTCAGCCCTGTTCTTCTTCAGGCGGCCTTGACTCTTACCGTTTACAAAGAGTTCTGCCTCCGGGTAGTCTGTATAGACATAGACAGGCGTCACCTCTCCCTCACGGCCAGGCCAAGTCCAGTGAGGCAGCATGTGGAGCGTATGCTCGTTCTTGTTCCAATGACTACGATAGAGGTAGTAACGGTCCTTGGGCAAGCCAGCCAGGTCGCAAATGCCGAAGTAACTGCTGCGGCTGGGCCAGTACTCGTCGTAAGGCGTGGGCTCACCCAGATAGTCGTAACCCGTCCATACAAACTCGCCGATGACCCACGGTTTATCGTCCTGCCAAACCCAGTCATCGTCTGGCAAATTCGACCACGAGCAGTACTCCACGTCGTACGACGAGCATTGCCCGTCAGCCTTCTCAATGGCTGTCGGGTCATAATTGGGTGAATAGGAAGCAAAGCGCGAATTATCGTCAACCACTACCGGGAACTTATAGACGCCACGCGATGAAACGGTAGAAGCCGTCTCACTACCCAACAGGAAACCCTTGGGCAGCTGGCGAATGTTATTGTCGTACTTATGCACGCGGTAGTTAAAGCCCGGCACGTCCATCACCTGTGCAAACCCGCTCTTCAGGGCGTCTTCTGCCCTGTCCATGCCCTGCGTCACAGGACGTGTGGGGTCTAACTGGTGACAGAGGTCCTGTAAATGACGGGCAATCTCGCGTCCCTCATCGCTCCATTGTTCGGGAATCTCGTTGCCAATGCTCCACATCACAATGCTGGGATGATTACGGTTACGCAACACCAGGTTTGTAATGTCACGGTCAGCCCAATCCTTGAAGAAGCGCGCATAGCCGTTCTTGCACTTCGGATATATCCACATATCAAACGACTCTGCCATCACCATCATACCCAGCGAGTCGCAAATGTCCATCTGCCACTGGCTTGGCATGTTATGAGCCGTACGGATGGCATCGGCACCCATCTCCTTCATCATCTTTATCTGACGAATGAGGGCTGCTTTGTTAATGGCAGCACCCAACGGGCCTAAGTCGTGATGCAGACAGACGCCCTTCAGCTTGCGCGACACGCCATTCAACTGGAAACCCTTTTCTTTTGACACTTCGATAGTACGGATGCCGAAACGGGTCTTAGTACAGTCACCGGTGCTTGTTTCGAGTACCATATTATATATATAAGGTGTCTCTGGTGTCCAAAGTTGAGGGTTGTTCATCTCCATAGTGAAAACAACGCTTCCGCTTTCGCCTATCGGCTGGCTCTGCTGCATCAGGCACTCACCGCTCTTGTCCAGAATCTTTGCTGTTAGCGTCTCTCTGTGATTCACAAAGGGAATCAGCGCCGATATGCTCAGCAGGGCTTTCCCGTCTTGTATTGACAAAGTGCGAATGCAGGTCTGCCAGTCATCAATATAGCCATGAGGATAGAAAACCAACTCCACTGGGCGATACAGTCCACCACCAGGATACCAGCGTGAGCTTTCCTCCACGTTGTTCAAATCGACCTCGATGATATTCTCGCCAGGCACGAGACTCGTCGTGATATCCACCCGGAAAGCATTGTAGCCATAAGCCCAATACGCCAGCTTCGTGCCATTCACCTTCACTACCGGTTCACTCATTGCTCCGTCAAACACCAGCTCAACATGATTGGGAGGCTCTGTCATCTTAAATTTGGTGCGGTAGTGTCCTTCCCCAATCCAGGGAAGGGCACCGCTACGACCGCTCTTCTCTGTGGCCTCAGTCTCGCCATTCTGTTCAATAGCCACGCGCTGCAAGTCCCATTTCTTGTCAAAAGGTCCGCTGATGGCCCAGTCGTGAGGTATTCTGACCTGTTGCCAAGTTGCTCCATCTCTTGAAAATTCCCAGTCACGCAGGTTTATTACTTTCCGTTGAGCTGCTACGCACATCGTGACAGCCAACAGCAGCAGAATTGCTTGTAGTCTTCTTTTGTTCATAGTAGTGTTATCGCTTGTTTTAGATTTCCTGCGCAAAGGTAATCATTTTCCTTTACTCCTGCAAACAATTCTGGAAATCATTGCAAAAAAAATCTCCGCAACCACTCGGGCTGCGGAGATTCCTTATCTTAAGAAATGTCTTTCGGAAATTACTTAGCAACGTCGTTGAAAGTAGCAACGCGGTTGAACTCAATCTCCTCGAAGAGCTGATCCGTAGGACCGCAACCAACAGCAGTCAGACGGTTAGCAGCAATCTTATACTTCTTGATGAGAGCGTTCTTAACGGCATTTGCACGATTCTCAGAGAGCTTCTGGTTCAGCTCGAGGCTACCCTCGGGAGAAGCATAACCCTTAATCTCAACCCTTGCCTCAGGATGATTCTTCATGTAAGAAGCAATCAGCTCGATAGGAGCATACTGAGCAGCGTCGATAGAGCTCTTACCCTTGCGGAAGAGAACGGTGGGCTGGAGGTTAGTAGCAGTAGCGGGCTTTACATAAACGGGCTCAACCGGACGGTTGTTGCAAGCGTCGAGAGCAGCCTGCAGGTCGCGAATCTGACCATCCTTAGCAGAGATGATAGCATCCTTGTCGTTCAGGTTAGCGCGGAGCTCGTTGATCTTAGAGTTCAGACCGTCAATCTCAGCCTGGTCGCGGAGCTCGGCAATCTTGAAGTTGTGAGTACCGTTGCTGTTACCGAACTTGTAGTTAACACCAACTAAACCACCAATAACGGCAGAGTTGATATTGAACTCAGTGTGCTGCTGTCGTGTAAGATCGTACAGCATGTAAGGCTCAATGTAGAGCTGCCAAGCCTTTGCAGCACCCAGGTTGAAGGTGAAGTCAAGAGCAATCTTAGAAGTGAGACCGTTCTTGCCATCGTGAGAGCTAACTGCATAACCGCTCTTCAAACCAAATGCATGAGCCCAACCCATACCAACGAGTCCATATACCTCGAATGAACGGGGCTCACCAGGATAACCACCAAGCCAGTTGCTGAAGTTAACGGTACCCATACCTTCCAAATTGAAGCCCTTAAGAGTACCAGTCGTGCCCTTCATAGGCTTGTCACCGAGGAATCCCTGGCCTTCCAAAGCGAGTCCGAATGCAGGAGTAAACCAGCGGCCAACGCGGATACCTACTGCGGGGTTCAGGTTCTTCAGTACCTTGGCATGCTTGGCAGGTGCCTGAACACCAGCGTTGATACCAATGTACCAGTTGTCAAAATTCTTGCTCTCTTCAACAGTCTGAGCTGTCATCGTCTGTGCTGAGAATGCAGCTACAGCGAGCATCAAAAATAACTTTTTCATGTTTAATAAATTTGTTTGTGACATTATTAATAATTATCTTTCTATCTTCCAAATCGAGTGCAAAATAAATAAAAAAAAACATAAGTACCAAGAAAATTCGTAAAAAAGTGCATTAAACGACAAGTTTTTTTGACAAATTCCACCTATTTAGCGAAATAAATCAAGTTTTTTTGTACCTTTGCATGCAAATGAAGCGTATTATACTAATCACAGGAGGTCAGCGCTCAGGAAAGAGCCAATATGCCGAGAAGCTGGCTCTGAGCCTTACTCCTACACCTATTTATATTGCTACGGCACACGTTTGGGATGACGAGTTCCGTCAGCGCATACTGAAGCACCAGCAACGGCGTGGCCCCCAATGGACGAACATTGAAGAAGAGAAACACCTGAGCCGTATTCAGCTGGAAGGACGCGTTGCCGTCATTGACTGCATGACACTATGGGCCACAAACTTCTTCTTCGACGGCTCTGAAGAACAACCAGTCGCCGAGACCCTTGAGGTGCTGAAAGCTGAGTTTGATGCCTTTACCTGTCAGGAGGGCACCTTCATCTTTGTTACTAACGAGATAGGCAGCGGGGGCGTCAGCGAGAATGCCGTGCAACGACGGTTTACTGACCTTCAAGGCTGGATGAACCAATACGTAGCCCAACAGGCTGACGAGGTTGTCCTCATGGTGTCAGGCATTCCTGTTAAGATTAAGAGCAATGAAAACATTTGACATACAACACACGAATAAGGAGTTGTCAGCTGCCATACAGGCTAAAATAGACAACCTGAACAAGCCCAAACATTCGCTGGGCAGGCTGGAAACGCTGGCTTTGCAGGTCTGCCTCATCCAGCAGACACTCACCCCCCGCCTGTCTCACCCTTGCCATTTGCTGTTGGGCGGCGATCACGGCATTGAGCGTGAAGGCGTCAGCGTCAGTCCTCGTGAGGTTACGTGGCAGCAGATGATTAACTTCACCCGTGGCGGAGGCGGGGTCAACATGTTCTGCCGTCAGCATGGCTTTGACCTGAGCATTGTAGATGTGGGCGTTGACTATGACCTGACGCCCTACCCGGGTATCGTTCATCGCAAGATTGCCCGTGGCACTAAGAACTTCCTCTACGAGCCTGCTATGAGCGAAACTGAATACGAGCAGGCCATACTGACAGGCTCAGAGCTGGTAGATGACTGCATCAGTAAGGGATGCAACATCATCAGCATTGGCGAGATGGGCATTGCCAACACCTCCCCTTCCAGCATCTGGCTAAGTCTGTTTTGCAACATTCCACTCGATGACTGCATCGGTGCCGGAGCAGGCCTCAACAACGAAGGCATCCAGCATAAGCGTAAAGTGCTCACCAGGGCCTATAAGGCCTATAAGGCCTATATGGCCAATAAGGCCCATAAGCCTATTGAGCCTCTCCGCTATTTCGGCGGTTTTGAGATGGTGGCCGCTATCGGAGCCATGCTGAGAGCTGCCGAACAGCACCTTATCGTGTTAATTGACGGCTTCATCATGACAGCATGTTCGCTGGCTGCCGTGCAACTCTACCCTGCCGCCAAGGACTATATGATTTTCACCCATTGTGGCGACGAACACGCCCACCAAATGATGCTTGACCACCTTGGCGCCGAGCCGCTGCTCTCATTGGGGCTGCGGTTAGGCGAAGGAACCGGTGCTCTGTGTGCCTACCCCATCATCGATAGTGCCGTAAGAATGATTAACGAAATGAACGATTTTGAACATGCAAACATCACTAAATACTTCTAAATGGTATGACCGCATCTGGGCGGCTTTCCTCTTCTTCACCCGTCTGCCGCTTTGGCGGCTGCACGAGCCTCATCGTGATGCTTATCAGACCGTTGTTGAATTCTGGCCTCTGGTAGGCTGGCTGACAGGTGGCATCATGGCTGCCACCCTTTGGTTCGGCTCGCTTTGTCTCCCCTACTCTGTTGCTGTGCTGCTGGCCATAACGGCAAGGGTTCTGCTGACAGGAGCCCTGCACGAAGACGGGCTGGCTGATTTCTTCGATGCGTTTGGAGGTAATGGCAATGACCGTCAGCGTATTCTTGAAATCATGAAAGACTCACGCATAGGCACCTATGGTGTGCTTGGGCTGGTGTTCTACGTGCTGTTGCTCTACCTCACGCTGAGTGCGCTGCCGCCCAAGCTGGCCGCACTCACCATTCTGGCCGCCGACCCCTACGCCAAGATGATTGCCTCGCAGCTTATTATGATGTTGCCCTATGCCCGCAACGAACAGACAGCGAAGTCTCACACGGTCTATCGCCGCATGTCCATCCCTGCTGCCATCGGTCTGTCGCTGCAAGGCATGCTGCCCATTGGCCTTTACCTCTACTATTTTCGCGACCTCATAGACTGGCAGTACGTGGTCTTCGTTCCCTGCCTGGTCATGTATTTCCTCTATATGTTCATCAACAAAAAGCTCCGCAGCTATACTGGTGATTGCTGCGGAGCTGTGTTCCTGCTGATTGAACTCAGCATTTATCTGACGATTATTGTTCTGACGTCTCTTCTTCAGACTTCTTGACCGTCTTGCGGATAGAGCGCTTGCGCGTCTTCTTCTCCTCAGTCTTCGGCTTGTCGAGCTTAACGCCGGCCAGCTCTGGGTCAATCATGATACGTCCGCAGTATTCGCAGACAATAATCTTCTTGTGCATCTTGATGTCGAGCTGTCGCTGGGGCGGAATCTTGTTGAAGCAACCGCCACAGGCATCGCGCTGCACATAGACAATACCCAGACCGTTGCGGGCATTCTTACGGATTCGCTTGAACGATGCCAGCAGGCGAGGCTCAATCTTTGCCTCGTAGTCCTTCACCTTTGACTTCAGCTTGTCCTCCTCGGCACGCGTCTCTTCCATAATCTCGTCAAGCTCGTTCTTCTTGACCTCCAGGTCATTCCGACGACCTTCGATGTTCTCCTGGTTCACACGAAGCTCTTCCTGCTTCTCGGCAATGCGGTTCTGAGCCTCCTTAATCTTCTTGTTGCAGAGCTCAATCTCCAGCGTCTGGAACTCTATCTCCTTTGACAGCGTGTCGTATTCACGGTTGTTCTTCACATCGTTCAACTGTTTCTGGTAACGCTCCACGCTGGCCTGAGCTTCAACAATCTCACCTTTCTTCATGGTGACAGCCTTCTGGAACTCGTCAATGTCACGCTGAATCTTCTCAATACGTGTAGAGAGTCCTTCAATTTCGTCTTCAAGGTCTTGAACCTCAAGGGGCAGTTCGCCTCTTAACGCACGTTTCTCGTCAATTGCCGAGAGTGCCGTCTGCATCTGGTAGAGGGTCTTCAAGCGCTCCTCTACCGTCAAGTCCATAGGATCTTTCTTTGCCATAATCGAGCCCCCCTCTTATCCCCCTGTGGGGGGAGGCCATAACCGGGGGCATGGGCCTTGGTTTAAATATATCTTATCGGGTTCGTATTCGTTTCCGCGATGAACGTGGGCACACCAGGACACTCCTTATTAATAATCTCACGGAACACCTCACTGGTGTATTGCTCACTCTGGTAATGTCCGATGACGCAAATCTGTATCTGCTGTTCATAGCCGAAGAACACGTGGTAGTGCATCTCGCCCGTCACAAAGGCATCAGCACCTTTGGCAACGGCGTCGGGCAGCATGAAGTCACCTGCGCCGCCACAAATGGCCACCTTCCTGATGGGCCGCTCCAGCAGCTCGTTACACATGGCACAAGCCACGCCAAAACGCTCTTTCACCATCTGCACAAAGTCACGGGCAGCCATTGGCTCTGGCAGTTCGGCAACCACCATGGGTCCAGCCCCCCTTTCGTCCCCCGAGGGGGACACTAATGTCTGCCGGCAGACATTTGCTCCCATCTTCTCTGCAATCTTGAAGTTCACGCCACCGACGGCATTATCCATATTGGTGTGCATGGACACGACGCAAATGTCGTTCTTAATGACCTTCATCACACTACGCTGCACATCATTCTCGCCGCTAATCTGCTTCAGACTGCGGAACAGCAACGGGTGATGGCTCACAATGAGGTTACACCCTTTCGCTATGGCCTCGTCAACAATACGCTCGTTGACGTCCAAACACAATAATGCCCCTGAAACCTCCGTCTCTGTCAGTCCAACTTGCAAGCCAGCATTATCCCAGCTTTCCTGCAAGGGCAGAGGCGCGAATCGTTCAAGGGCGTTCAGCACTTCTTTTATTTTCACGCTGCAAAGTTAGCAAAAAAATACGTCAACGATGCCCTATTCGTTTCCTCTTTGGAGTTTTTTAACATTTGCATCGTTTTGTCACATTGTTACATTACCTAATAATAAGAGGCGACTCAACAGCCACCTCTTATTATTAATAAATGTATCTAATAGTTTTTAGAAGTCTATGACAACCTTGCGACCGTCCTTGATGTAGATGCCCGGAGCAGTAGGAGTGCCCTTCACCACCTGACCGTCGAGTTTATAGTAAGGACTGTCAGCGTGAACGTCCTTCAGGTTCTTAACCTCAGCAATGCCTGTTGTCTCGTTCTCGCTCAGCAGGAAGAGCTGACCACCGTAGAAGGGGTTGCAAGTACCGAAATAGAGGCCCTCCTCTGTGCTGAGGAATGAGGGACAACCGTAGTTGTACTTATCGTCAAAACCTGTGCGGGTAATCACCTCAAAGCTGTTGCCACCGTCGCTGGTACGCAGCAAGTCGAATCCCCACTCGTTATTCTTTACGGCATTGTTAATGTAGAGATACATCTCGATGCCCTGTCCGTCAACACGGTTATAAACGTCAGACGCAAGCGTCTGCAGCTGTCCGAGGAGATACTCCATCACGTCACCGCTTTGCAGATGGCTAATCAGGTCCTGAATGGCAGCTTTCTCCGCATCGCTGAAGTTCTGGAGGTTCTGGAGAGCCTGGGTCAGGATGGCTGTAAGAGTGGCCAACTGCTGCTGACCCTGCTGTTGCAGGAAATTAGTGATAAGCGTACGAATTTCCTGAGTCAGGCCCTCTATGTCGATGATGATTTCCATGTTTTCGTCATCAATCTGATTGGTCTCCACATACTGCTCCAGCAGCGTCTTCAGCTGCTCCAGCTTCTCACGCAGCTCGTCGGCCTTCTCGTTGCCCTTGGCCAGTGCCAGCAGCTTGATGACGGTGGAGATATACTGCAACTTAGCAGCCTTCTCTTCTGATGACATATTGAAGAAGCTGCCGTTGGTGAGCTGTGTCAGGTAGTTATAGAAGATGCCAGCATCCATCGTGGCCACATAGAGTTTTCCATTATGCTCACCCATACGCCAGATGTACTCGTTAGTGGTGCCCTCCATCAATGCCGTAAAGGCGGTGAGCTCCTCAAACTTTCCTGTGGCATCGTTGAGCTTCCACACCTTTTGAGGGTTGTGAAGCGAGTTGTACATATAGCTCAGGTAGTTGCTGGCCTTCACCGGAGCCCCTGTCAGCTGCTGTAGCATACCAACAAAGGCCTGTGCCTCACCACCAAAAGCATGGTCAAAGTTATAGGCATAGAGCTCGCCGTTAAACTCATAGACAGAGCCAATGAGCGAACGCATGGTGCCAGGCTCTCCACCTGTCACATCGCTCAGACCGGGGTTATTGATGCCATTCGTAAGACCAGCCACCTCTTCCCAGTGCCAGCCGTACTCGTTGGCACTCTCACCATCTTCAGCAGGACGGCCTTTGAAGATAACAAAACCTGCCGTGCTGGGGGCTGTAGCGTAGATATAGCCATTGTGAGAGGCCATTTCCCAGAAGGGGGCACCAGCCCAGCTACTATGAATGGGGTCATAAGGAATGTCACCAAAGTCCTTGTAGTCAGCCACGCGGTCCCATTGCGTATCATCGTCGTTGCTTTTACGCAATACGGCCAACTTGACCAGTGGTTCAGGGTCGCCGGCAGCTATCTCGGAACGTTCATCTACACTGGCAAAAAACAGGTGGTCGTCATACACGCAGTTGGCACGCATGGCTGTAGTTCCCTTGCTTTCAAACACCTTGGTAAAGTTGCCCTCGGCATCCATTTTCAGTATGTACTGCGAGATGGTCTGGTCAGCTGAATAAGAACCGAAATAGACGTTGTCACCAAAGGTGACTGCCATGCGCTGATACTCGCCTGGTCCGCCAGTCCATACAACCTTGAACTCACCCGTCTTTCTGTTATAGGAGATGATGTTGGCACCCTCGGTGACATCGTTGCGCAAAATGTCACCATTGGCAACGGCATCAATCATTGCCCAGAACGTGTCCATCGACATACCTGAGGCCGCAGTAATCTGAGAGCCATAGATATTGACCAGTGCGCTGGCAATGTTGCGGGCGGTGGCAATGTAAATTTCGTCACCGAGTGCGGCCAGTCGCCACGTGTAGCTGTTCTCACGGTCGCCCCCCGGAATGAGTCCGTCAACCTGACGCTCACCGTTCTCGGGGTTGGAAATCTTTGTAACCTTATAGTCGCCAAAGTCCCAAACTTTCTGGGCGCTGGCTGCTAAAGGTAACAACGTCAGTAAAGTAAAAAGAATTTTCTTCATCGCTTTTAATTGTTTAAGTTAGTACTAATTTTGAATCTCATATTTATAACGTATCCATTCCCCCACTATCGTCAAGAAGGCAACTGCACCGCTGATGTGCTCAGAAATTCCTAAAGAGAGGAAGTCGGCCATTTGCAGTTCCACATGCTCCACGCCCTGTGCCTTCAGGAATTCATAGAGGTGCTGTGTGTTCACCGACGGTGAAATATCGTCAGCATTATGGTGCAACAGGAAGATGTCTTCATCCCTGCGTGGTGTCCATCCCCGACAAAGACTCTCTGCGGCCAGTGCCTCCATCATACGGCGCGACACTTCGGAATCGAGATCGCACAACGGTGAAGCAATAAACTGGGTAATGTCGCCGCTCCCCATCAGTCGGTCTATCTCGGTGCTGCTGTACTGCTTGCTCAGCCACCAGTCGTCAAGATGATCGAGCGTCGGCCCCTGGAACATGCTGTCGTCAGGGATGCCCAACTGGAAGTATTCGTTGTAGGCCATGAGAATGCTGACCACAGCCGACGGAAGCTTTGCACTGCCATCTGCCAGATACTGACGGTAGGTCTCCTCAAGGTCGTACGGCCCGCCGCCTGCCAGCGTACGCGTGAAATGCAGGTCGGGGTACTCTTCGGTGACCATCTTCAGCACGCCTATGGCCGTCTGTCCACCCTGCGAATAGCCCACGTTCAGCAGCACGTCACCCCATGTGTAGCCTTTTTCTGCCAATAGTTGCTTGGCGGCTAACAGGGCATCAATAGAAGCCCTCGCATTGGCACTGGCTATGCAGTAGGCTTGCATCTGGTCTGCCGTCTCACCAAAGCCGTAATAGTCGGCCGACACGGTGATGAAGTTTCTGCGGGGTGCCGTCAGGTAGATAATGTTCTGCATGTCGAGCTTACCTTTTGACGGACATTCATCAGCCCTGCAGACGGTGTAGTGGTTATACAAGATGAACCCTTGCGCCTTCTTCTCCGGCGTCATGTCGTGACTCATGGTGATGGTGCCGGAAAGCATGACGGGCTCACCCTTGGGTCCCTTTGAGGGATACACAAAGTTCAGGTTCTTCAGCAGCGGGTACTTCGGGTAGTTCACCTCCCCCGTGAAATAAGCTTTTGCAGGCTCTTCATTACCGGGTTCCTCGTCGGTGCCCGGCTCGTCTTCGTGGTCACCATCGTCAGCATCGCCACCGTTATCTTCTTCAGTACCTGTATTATTGTCGTCCTGGGGCTGCACTATGACTTCTGCTATCGGGTCATCATCGTGCCCCGAGCAGGCTGTCAGCACCATGCCTACTGACATGAATGCCAGCAGGGCCAACAATGATACGAATATTTTGTACTTTCTCATTTGATTACAGCTGATAATTTCCCAAATATCTTTAAAGATACTACAACGGGTACAAAGGTACGAAAAAAAGACAAAACGACAAAGGAAACACATCATTTTAACTAAAATTCGAGTTTAACAAAATGGAAAAAGCCATGCGTACGTACGCGTACGTACGCGTAAAACTTTATATTTTCTACTGCCCTACTGTCTTACTGTCCATATAAAGAAACTCAACTTTCTCAAGTTACACGCTGTTCTTCTGCTGTTTTGTCCTTACTATTCCATGCTTTTTTACATCAAATGAGGCGGTTTC
>ONRS01000167.1 GCA_900320255.1 uncultured Prevotellaceae bacterium | reverse complement strand
TGACCCCCTCTAACTCCCCCTGTAGGGGGAGAACAGTATGCGTGCATGCCCTTGTGTAGTATTCGTCCCCCTCCTACAGGAGGGGTAAGGGGAGGTCACTAAATATAATTATGAAAGAGTTTATGCATATCGGTGCCCCCCTCTAACTCATGACCCCCTCTAACTCCCCCTGTAGGGGGAGAACAGATAGCGTGCACGCCGTTCGGTCACTCATAATGTGTAGTCACAAAAAAATGAGAGAGAATGCGGTTTGCACATCCTCTCTCATTCCTCATTTCTCATTCCTCATTTAGTAATGACGATGCTGTCATTCTTCATGGCTGCGGGCTGCTGCGACCATTCGTAGTAGTAGTCCCAGTCGAAGTTGGTGGTCTTGCGGAAGTCGAAGTCGGCCACGCTGAGCTCGCGGCTCCAGCGGTCGTAGTACTTCATGGTTCCACGGAAGTAGCGCCCGTTGATGTTGTAGTTGTAGATGCGCACCTGCTCACCGTTGTCGTATTTGATGTAGATGGTTCCCCAATCCACTTCCCACGTGAAGTAGCGGTAGTAGGGACGGTAGTTGCTGCCGTTGACGTAGTCTATCTGCTCGCCCTCGCCGGTGGAGGCTCCGTAGCGGTAGCTGCTGCGCCCGTCGCGGTAGAAGCGTATGACGGTGTAGTACTCGGCGTAGTTCTCATAGCCCCAGTAGTCATAGAAGCTCTCGCCCATATATCCCTCCCATTCGCCTGAGAGGTCGTAGGCAATCTGCTCGTCGTTTTCGCAACTGGTAAATGCTGTCATCGAGAGCACTGCCATGAGTGCAACTGCGATATTGTAGTAAAACTTCTTCATAGCGGTAAGTATTTTATTAGTTTATAACTTTTTACGCTGCAAAGATAAGGAGAAATACCCGACCGGGCAAATGATTTCTCCTATTTCGCGGTAGGGATTTTCCTATTCTTGCTTTTTCTTGCCGAATTCGGGGTCAATATGTATGAACGCTGCTACGAGGAAGGTGATGACACACAGGCCCATGACGACGATGAAGAAGGTCTGGTAGCCCATGCTGTCCTTCATCCAGCCTGACACCATGCCGGGCAGCATCAGTCCGAGGTAGGAGATGCCGGTGCAGATGGCGTAGTGGGAGGTCTTGAACTGGCCCTGGCTGAAGTAGAGCATGTAGAGCGTCAGGGCGGTGAAGCCCAGTCCGTAGCCGAACTGCTCGAAGAAGAGGCAGGTGCTGATGAGCGCCAGGTTGTCGGGCATGGCGTAGCTCATGTAGATATAGACGGCGTCGGGCAGGGTGATGGCGCACACCATGGGCCACAGCCACTTCTTCAGTCCGTCGCGGCTGGCGAGCCATCCGCCCACGATGCCGCCCAGCATGAGTCCGATGAGTCCCACGGTGCCGTTGGCCAGTCCGAACTCCTGCGGCGACAGTCCCAGTCCGCCCTCGGAGTTGGGGCGCTGCAGGAAGGTGAGGCTCATCTTCGTCAGCAGGGCCTCGGGGAAACGGTAGAACAGCAGGAAGAGCATGGCGAAGAATGTCTCGCGGGCGGGGAACTTCCGGAAGTAGGAGGTGAACATGGGGAGTATGCCTGAGGCTACTTCACTGAACGATGCGTCGTGCCGTTGGTCGGCCTCTGGCCGGGGCATGATGTAGGCATGGTAGAGCCAGATGCCGATGAACAGGGCTGCCAGTCCGTAGAACACGAGGCTCCAGGTGAAGGCCGTCCGGTCCTTGAAATAGACCTGCAGGATGCCTGCCACGGGAATGAGTACGCCGTTGCCGAAGATGACGGCCAGGCGGTAGAACAGGTTACGAATGCCCACGAACCACGTCTGCTGGTGGTCGTCGAGTGCGAGCATGTAGTAGCCGTCGGCGGCAATGTCGTGGGTAGCACTGCTGAAGGCCATGAGGAAGAAGCAGGCCATGGTGCCCTGGAACCACAGGGGGGTGTTGAGGGTGAAGGCGACGCCGGCGAGCGATGAGCCTAACAGGGCTTGCATGGTGAGCACCCACCAGCGCTTGGTCTTGTATAAATCGACGAAGGGGCTCCAGAAGGGCTTGATGACCCACGGCAGTCCTAACCAGCTGGTGTATAGGGCTATCTCGGTGTCGCTCATGCCCATTTGCATGTACATGACCACTGCCACGGTCATCACCACAACATTAGGAAGACCTTCGGCAATATAGAGAGTTGGAATCCAACTCCAGGGGGATTTGGTTGAGCGTTGAGCGTTGAGCGTTGAGCGATTTTTGTTGAGCGTTGATTGTTTATTGTTTTGTTTCATCGTTTATTGTTGTATTTTGAATGGATTTTCTTAAACCGGACAATTGCTTGGCTATTACGGTGACATCAGATTCAATGGCTGTAAATGACTCGTCTGATATATATTTGAGTTGATGTGCAATTTCTATTTGACACATCGTTTCTAATAATGATCCATACGAATGTTCTAAAAAATGGAGCTGTTCTTTTTTTGAGAATCGTCCAAACCCTTCCGCGATATTCGAAGGTACAGAAGTGACGGCTCGCCGTAGTTGGTCACACAAAGCAAACTTCTCTTCTTTGGGAAATTTGTTAAGCAGCTTGTATATTTCTATTACAAGCGATTGTGAATTTTGATATACCTTTAGGTTCCTATATGTAAACATATTTGTTGAGTGTTGAGTGTTGAGCGTTGAGCGATTTTTGTTGAGCGTTGAGCGATTTTTGTTGAGCGTTGAGCGTGGAGTGTTGAGCGATTTTTGTTGAGCGTTGAGCGATTCTTGTTGAGTGTTGAGCGTTGAGTGTTGAGCGATTTTTGTTGAGTGTCTGGCAATTTTCGCTCCACGCTCAACCCTCCACGCTCAACAAAGAACGCTCCACTAATAAATCTTTTTGATATCTGCTCCACGATAGTAATGTAATAAAATTTGGTCGTAATTATATCCTTGTGTACTCATGACGGCGGCGCCTATCTGACAAAGGCCCACGCCGTGACCCCAGCCGGCACCCGTCAGGATGAAACGGCCGTCCTGCTTGTCAACCACGAAGGCCGAGCTGTACAGATGGCTCTCGCTGAGCGTGCGGCGAATCTCCAGTTCCTTGCCGATGGTGAACGACTTCTTGGTGCCCACAATCTTCAGTTTCCAGATGCGGCCGCTCTTGCCACGCTCCAAGGGGACGAGGTCAGTAATGGTGCCCAGGTCGTCCTTCAGCTTCTCGTTGACGAGTGCCGTCAGCTCCTCGGTGGTGTATTCCACCCGCCAGCGGTAGAACTCGGTGGTCTCCTGGTCGTAGTCGTTGAGCACCTGAGAGAGGATTTCCTTGTCCTTCGTGTTACAGAAAGCCTCGGGCGCGGTGCGAATCCACTGCCGGGCATGCTCCTCGTTCGACAGGTCGGCAATGCGGTTGCCGATGCGGTTGTCGGGAATGGCCATCAGGTAAGGCTTGCGAATGTTCTCCCAGCAGTACTGGAACTCCTCGGTCATGCCGCCGCAGCACTTGCCGTAGCGGGCATCGCATATCTCGTCCTCGTACATCAGAATCTGACCCTTCGTGGCCTTCACGGCAGCATCCACACTGCGGTTGCTGGCCTTGGTGATGCCCTGGTAGCGCTGGCAGTGGTCGTCGGCGCAGACGTCGAAGATCTGGTGGTCCTCGCGGTCGTACCAGCGAATGAGCTCATCGTCCTTCTTAATGAACGAGAAGAAGCTGTTCTGCCCGTTGTTCAGCTGCTTACGCTTCTCCATCTGAGCCAGCAGCCACGACCGGCTGATGACGGCATGGGCCTTCAGCAGCTCGATGCTGCTGGTGGCCTTCATCTCGCTGGAGATGACGCTGACCAGGTATTTCTCGACGGGCAGCAGGTTGATGGCCGTTATCTTGTCGGCCTCCACCACCAGTCTGAGTGTGCCGTTGAACACCTGTGTCTCCTTGCGCTCCCAGTGGAAGTTGACACCGATGGTGACGTCGTAGAGTGAGAACGAAGCGTCGCCCTGCTGCGGGGTGAAAGTCAGCTCGCGGTACTGGTTGCCATTCCACAGGATGCCGCCCTCGCTGAACTCCACGGTCTGGTCGCCTGTGATGGTTTCGCCCTTGGCCGTGTAGGGCGAGTTCAGGGCAAAGTGAATCTTCTGGCCGCTGACTATGCCGACGCTGACCTCGGGTTGGCTTGAGGTTTGAGATTTGAGATTTGCGGCCTGGCGTAGCTTCAGCTGGCTGATGATTTGCTGCAGCTCGTCAGGCGTGACCGTCACTTCGCGCAGAATGCTGAAGGCCGTCTCGGGGGTGATGCGCTCAAAGTCCTCTTTCCGTGGCGTGATGATGAGGCCCGCCATGTCGAGTGCACCGGGTGAGACGATGTACTGACCGTCGCCCTCGGCCGTGTAGCAGTCAGGACGGTGCTTGCGGCGGGGGAAGACCACGCTCATGTATGTGTTGCCGCTGCGCCAGCTGACGATGTTCATCATGGGCTCCGGCTCCTGGTTAAGGCACTTCATGGCCTTGTAGAGCTTCTTGAACAGCCGCACGTCGGTCTCCTCAGAGCGGCTTCTTATGAGCAGGGCGGGGCAGGGGTAGTCATTGATGATATAGATGTCCTCGTCGTTGGGCATTGAGGGTTGAGCGTTGAGGGGTGTCAGGTTACGGCTCAGCCGCTGCCATGACATCTGCAGGGGCAGAATGCCGCTTGTGCCTGCCTGCAGGTGGGCATGGTCGGGCGCAGAGGCACCACACTGCGGTCCGTTATAGAACACCATGAGCTCCGGGTAGCTGTCGAGCAAGCGGTGCATTTCTACATAGAGCTTTTCTATGCGTTGCGGCTGGTGGCTCGTGGTGGGAATGGTGTAGTGCGTAGGCAGAATGGGGAAGGGATTGACCAGAAGCTCCAGGTGGTCGTCGAGCTGCTTCTTGATCTGTTCCTTCGGACGGTTCTGCTCGCAGAGGAAACAGGGTCTTTCGGCTATCACCTTGCGGTCGATGCTGGCTCCGGTAGAGACCATGCGCGCTGGGTTCCACTGCACCTGCAGGGTGAAGTTCTCATCGCTCAGCTCGCGTGTCTCCACATTTCTGAGGTCGCGGTAGCGCAGCCGTGCGTCGTCCCATTTCTCCAACTGGCGGTTGAAGAAACGCTGCAGGCTGGAGTCGTTCATGGTGTCGTGCTTGCCCTGGCGGAGCTGCTGGCGTGCCAGCACTTCGAGGGTGCGCAACCGGTCCTTATACAGGTTATTGGCGTTCACTTTCTCTATGCTCAGGGCAGCATCGCTGTTGCCGCCCCATCGGCGGCAGAGGTACAGCTCGGTGTAGATGCGCCCTATGCGGTAATGGCGTGAGAAGATAAGCCCCAAGGCGTAGTCCTCGCCGTAGGAGGTGTTGGGGAACTGTATCTGTCGCAGCAGCGGGGTGAAGAAGGCGCGGGGAGCCCCCAGTCCGTTGATGCGCAGGGCATTGTTGGGGCCGTTCTCGTCAGTCCACTCGCGGTGGTCAATGAGCCCTGGCGGCAGGGTGTTCAGGTCGAAGTCGCACATGCGGTAGCTGCCCACCACCATGGCGGCATGCTGACGGCGGAAGGCATCGACGATGGTCTGCAGCGTCTTGGGGCTGGAGTAGAGGTCGTCAGAATCCAGCTGAACGGCGAAGCGTCCGCAGTGGTCGTCGTTGATGGCCATGTTCCAGCAGCCGCCAATGCCGAGGTCCGTTCTTTCTGGTTCCAAAACGATGAGTGGAGAGTGGCACTCCATTTCCGCCAGTATTTCTCCCGTGCGGTCGGTCGAGTGGTTATTCACCACGATGACGTTATAGGGGAAGGTAGTCTGCTGTGAGAGGGCACTCTCAACGGCATCGCGAATGGTCTTCTCGCGGTTGAAGACAGGAATGATGACCGAGGCCTCCACGGGGAACTCCTGTTCCTGGAAGTCGGGCTCGCGGTACGACAGCGGGTCAATCTTGGCCCCTATCAGGTCGAGGTGGGCCGTAACGGCCTGTTCCATCTCTATCTGTACGTCGCGGTTCTTCGGGTTGACATAGTCAAACTGCTTCTCGCCGCTGGTGCGCAGGTCGGTTTCCTGCTCGGTGTAGAGCGGCTCGTTCAGGTGCAGCAGCGTGCCCTCACGGCTCAGGAAAAGGCGCAGGGCGTAGAGTCCGGCGTATTTGTAGTCGCGCTCCGTGTCGGTGGTAGCAAACTTATGTATGAGCGACGTCTTGATGAGCAGCACAGAACCGAAGTCGAAGTCATCGCGAAGTGCCCCTAACTGATAGTCAATGACGGGGTGCCTCTCGGTGTTGGGTGTTGGGTGTTGGGTGTTGGGTGTTGGGTGTTGGGTGCTGGGTGTTGGGTGTTGGGTGTTGGGTGTTGGGTGTTGGGTGCTGGGTGTTGGGTGTTGGGTGTTGGGTGTTGGGTGTTCCACCAGCCTGTCCGAATAGACCATGGCGGCATTCGAGTCGCTGGCCACCTGGTACAGGCGCTCCAGAGCCGAAGGACCGAGCAGCAGGGGCAGTGCCTTCGTGCAGAGCAGTACGTAGTCGGCAGCAGCATTCTCGGCAATGCGCATCATGGTCTGCGTGCTGGTCAGGTTCTGCACGCTGAGCAGTCGGCAGTCCTTGGGTGCCTCTCGGGTGAGGTCCCTGTTGGTCAGCAGATAAATGTTGTGTATGGTCTTATTGTCGCGCAGCTGACTGACGGTCATCTCCGCGTCTTCCAGCCTTTCGCATGCTAAAAAGCAGTCAATTTTCTGTCGCATTTCTCGTTAATAATATTAATAATAGGCGCGAAGGTAACGTTTTTTTTCCATACCGCCAAAAAGTTCATAGTTTTTTTGGTATTTATTCTTATAGCGGTGTCAACGGATAAATAACGTTGACGATGAAGATGTTGGCAGCCAGTATGATGAGGTTCATCAGCAGACCAATGCGCATAAAGTCGCTGAAACGGTAGCCGCCAGGACCATACACCAGCATGTGGGTAGGCGAACCGATAGGTGTGGCGAAGCTGCTGCTGACGCTGATCATGAGTGCTATGAGGAAGGGGTAGGGCTCGTAGCCCAACTTTTCTGCTGCCTGGTACATAATGGGGAAGAACATGGCACCGGCAGCGGTATTACTGATAAACTCGGTGATGAAGGTGCCGACGAAGCAGATGGCCGTCATGACGACCAGCGGATTTGTGCCGCAGACGTCAAGGATGCCGAAGGCCAGTCGTTCGGCTATACCTGTCTTCTGGATGGCAAGTCCCAGCACCACGGAGCCAGCAAAGACCATGAGAATGTCCCAGTTAATAGACTTCATGGCCTGTTCCATGCTGCAGCAGCGGGTAATGAGCATGGCAAAGGCTGCAATACAGGCGCACTGTAGCAGGGGCATGATGCCCAAGGCCGAGACAGCCACCATGGCCAGCATGATGAAGGTTGAAACAATGGTGCCACGGCCAATGTTTGGAATCTGATTGGAGTCGAAGAAGTGCAGCTGTGAATTCAGATTGTCGGTGTCTAAATTCAGACGGGGCGGACATTCCCACAACAGCGTGTCGCCAGGTTGAAGCACTACATCGCGCGGCGACTCTTCAATGCGTTTGCCGCGGCGAGCCACGGCCACCAGCGTCATGTTGTGGTCGTGTTCGAAGCTGCTCTTGCCTATGGCAGTGCCTGCCAGAGAACTGCTAAAGTTAACGTATGCAGTACGGAGTTTGCGACTTTTGTCAAGTTCCGACATGGTAAATACAGGATGGTCGGCTATGACGAATTGATGGCTTTGGCGCAGGCCAAGCAGTTCGTCTATCTGTCCGGCAAATACAAGACGGTCGCCTCCCATCAGCACGTCGTTGGGAGTGACGGGCGACGAAACCTCGCCGTCGAAGTGGATTTGCTCAATCAGACTGCCGCCTTGCACCTCGGTAAGGCCTGCCTCGCTGATGGTTTTGCCAATATAGGGGTTGTCAGAAGGAACCATGAACTCGACGGTGAAGTCGGAAGCGTTCTCAAAGGCTGATTCAGGAGCCTGGCGCTCAGGTAACAGCCGTCGCAGGGCAATGATGGAAAGCACGCCTACCAAGAGACAGAATATGCCCGGCAATGTCGTTGCCAACACGTTCATCTGCTGGCCGGTATGGTCAGCGTAAAGTCCTGAAATAATCAGGTTCGGCGGCGTGCCTATCAGCGTACAGACACCGCCCATGCCTGAAGCGTAGCTAAGCGGAATGAGCAGCTTGGAAGGGCTGATGCCCAGCTTCTTCGACCACATCTTGACAATGCCGACGAAGAGCGCCACCACCGTCGTGTTGCTGAGGAAAGAACTCAGCGCAGCCACTGGCAGCATGAGGCGTACCACTGCCTTGCCGTAAGTTTTCGGCTGGCCCAAAAGGTGTTTGACAATCCATTGTAATACGCCAGTGTAAGTAAGACCGGCCACAACCACAAACAGCACGCCGATGACGACGACCGAAGTGGAACTGAAGCCGGAGAAGGCCTCTTTGGCATCGAGCACGCCAGTGACATAAAGTACTCCTACGGCACCGAGGAAAGTGATGTCAGCACGAATTTTGGTGAAGAGCAAAAGACTGAACAAGGTCAGTACTGTTGCGATGGTAATCCAGGCATAGAGATTGAAACCCAAAAATGTAATAGTTTCCATGATGTGTGTTTATATTTTATTCTTTGTTGTAATGATATCCTGTAGAAGCTTGTTGCGGTCTATCTCGTTGGACGGCTTGGGCGAGAAACTGAGAATGACTACCACCAGCTGTTCAGACGGTATGATGTAGATGAACTGTCCGTCATGTCCGTCGCACCAGAAGATGTCCTCGGGGCAGTCGGGCAGTCGCTTGCCCTTGTTGAGCCAGAAGAAGGCACCGTAATTGTCTTTACTGTCGCTGGCTGGTGTGCGGGTGTAACCGACCCAGCCTTCAGGAAGAATCCGCTCGCTGCCTATGCAGCCGTCGTCGAGGTAGAACTGACCGAAACGGGCATAGTCAGAGGCTGTTGCATAAAGATATGAAGACCCCACGGGCGTACCGCTCATGTCTGGCTCGAAGACGGCATTACGTATGCCCAACGGGGCAAAGAGCCGCTGGCGCATGTAGGCGAGGAAGTCTGAGTCTGAAGGAAAGAGACTCCGCAGGTGGCGCACCACGATGTTGGTGCTGCCGCTGGAGTAGTACCAGTGTGTGCCGGGTTTGTACTCCAGGGGTTTCATGAGGGCATAGAGTCCCATGTCCTGCTGGCAGTGCAGCATGATGTTCACGTCGGAGCGGGCACCGTAGTCCTCGTTCCACTCCAGTCCGCTCTGCATCTGCATGAGGTCGTTGAGGGTGATGGTCTTGCGGTCATCGCCCTGCCATTCTGGGATACTTATTGGGGCATGAATGTCTAACAAGCTGTCTTTAACCATGATGCCGACGAGCGCATTGACAAAACTCTTGGTCACGCTCCAGCAGAGCAGTTTGGTGTCAGGGCCGATGCCCTTGTCGTACCGCTCGCTCACCACACCACCATTATGCAACACCATGAAGGCAAAGGGGTGGCCGCCGTATGTGCGGTCGTCAACAAATGCCTTGGCGATGGGCTCCAGTCTTGCGCTAAAAGCCGAATCACCACGCGGCAGCGGCTTCGTGGCTGCGGTGTCAGGCGGCAATGGGAAGGCTTGCTGTTGCCATGTGCTGGCATTGACACCCCTCAGCAGCGTCACGCCGTACCCTTCGCGGTAGGCGGCTGTTGACTCGCCCCAAAGGAAACGGCTGGTGACGGTCTTGTGCTCATCATCGACCGTATTACTAACGTAACGGATGAGGGAGAAGTTCAAGTCAAGAGCTTCCACCTCAGCAGCTTGTCTGCCCGATACGAATACCGCCGAAGCCAGATTCTTCGCGGCATAGCCGGTGATGATAGGCAGCAGGCTATTAAGATAGATGCCGCCGCCAATGAAAGCCATCAGCAGCAAGGCACCGGCAATTGTGAATAACTTCTTCTTCATTGTTTAATACGGTGCAAAGATACAAAGTTTTTTGAAATAATTGCTGTTAACTGAAAAAGTTTTTGTAATTTCGCGGCCAGAATGAAAAAGACATTTGCTGTGTTGGGTATGATGTGCGCGGGCTGTTCGGCTCGCGTGGAGAAGACACTCACCGGAGTAGAAGGCGTCCGTGAAGTCAGTGTGAACCTGCCTGGACGTACGGCACTTATTGATTTCGACGAGCATGTGGTGACGGCAGAACAGCTGAAAGAGGCTGTTGGCAAGGCTGGCTACGACATGGTCATAGAGGAAGACCGAAACGTGGAAGCCCTGGAGCGGCGCAGTTACGAACAATTGCGGCGCAGGGTGGTGCTGTCGTGGCTGTTTGCTGCCTTCTGCATGGCTGTCAGCATGAAGTGGCTGGAGGTCAGGCCCCAGAGCGCAGCCAACCAGACCATGCTCCTCATCGCTTTGTGTAACCTTATTTACTGCGGACGTCAGTTTTATATGACGGCTTGGAAACAACTGACACACTGGTCGGCCAATATGGATACGCTGGTGGCCCTTTCTACAGGCATCTCGTTCCTGTATAGTGCATTTGTTACTTTCTGGGGTGACGGCTATACCTACTTCGACGCGTCGATAATGATTATTACCTTTGTACTGACGGGGCGGCTCATTGAGGAACGGGCCAAGAACAGCACGGCTTCAGCCATACGGTCGCTGATGGGGCTGCAGCCCAAGACGGCGAGGGTGATAGACCCTCTGTTGTCCCCCGGGGGGGACACGAATGTGTCAGACTTGGGAGAGACCGAGGTTCCTATTTCAGCCTTGCAGAAGGGTGATGTGATAGAGGTGCGTGTGGGCGAGAAAATACCCGTTGACGGTGTCGTGGTCAGCGGTGAGGCCCACGTTGACGAGAGTGCCATGACGGGTGAATCAGAATTGGTGCTGAAGACGACGGGCGACAAGGTGCTTTCAGGTACCATAGTGAAAGATGCGGTAATCAGGTTCAAGGCTACTCAAGTGGGCAAGGACACCGTGCTTTCGAACATGATACGAATGGTGCAGGAGGCGCAGGGCTCCAAGGCTCCCGTCCAGCGGGTCGTTGACAAGGTGGCACTTGTCTTTGTGCCGGTGGTTGGCGGCATTGCGCTGCTGACGTTTTTGTTGTGGTATTTTTGGGGGGGAGACTTCTCGCAGGCCATCCTTTCGGCTGTCAGTGTGCTGGTCATTGCCTGTCCCTGTGCAATGGGACTGGCTACGCCCACGGCGCTGATGGTGGGACTTGGCAAGGCGGCACAGAAGAACATCCTCATCAAGGATGCCACGGCGCTGGAACTGATTCACCGTGTAAATGCCATGGTGGTGGATAAGACGGGGACGATAACGGAAGCCTTGTCTGGTCAGGAGGGACTGCGGCCTCATGCCCGTGAGGTCATATCAGAGTTGAAGCAGATGGGCATAGACATTTATATGATGAGTGGCGACAAGGAGGAAAAAGTGAGCTACTGGGCCCGTGAGGCTGGTATCGACCACTGGCAGAGTGGGGTATTGCCTCAGGACAAGGAGAATCTGGTGCGCCGTTTGCAGCAGGAAGGCAGGGTGGTGGCCATGGTAGGCGACGGTATTAACGATTCGCAGGCGCTGGCCGTAGCTGACGTCAGCTGTGCCATGGGTGGTGGCACGGACGTTGCCATGGACGTGGCTCAGCTTACGTTGATGGGTAACGACTTGCGTCGTCTTCCGGAAGCTATCCGCTTGTCAAAACGTACGGTAGGCATGATACGCCAAAACCTGTTCTGGGCATTCATCTATAATATAATATGTATTCCCTTGGCAGCCGGAGCATTGCGTGGCGTGTGCGACTTCCAAATCACACCGATGTGGGCGGCAGCCCTCATGGCAATGAGCTCTGTCAGTGTGGTTCTTAATAGTTTAAGGCTGAAACTGACGTGAAATCATAAAAATTTTTGTCGGAAAAAGCAATTAATTGCAAATATTTACTATCTTTGCAGCCAAATGACAAGTAAATGCGTTTTAGGGAAATATAGTTGAAGTTATACAAAAAGGAGATACAAGCATGAAGAATTGGTGTTGGGTATTATTGACTGTTGGCTGTTGGCTGATGTGTGCCGGCTGTTCAAAACTGCCAGAGGCAGCGACAATGGACTTGGAACACTATCAGCCAGTGGGAAAGTTTGTGCCTGCATACGAGGCGTTGACCAATAGAACAGATTTGGCGACGAACCAAGATTATGACATTGAACAAACAGTCAGGGTGCTGAATGCATTGGAGATAGCACAGGCTAATTCTAAGAATTTTAATGAGTTCCTGGAATACATGGCCAAGCAGGATTATACCGGTGTTGCTCCCGATGTGATGGAGGCCAAGCAGAAACTGCTGCCCATTCTGCAATACATGTATAAGTTGCAGAGTCAGGACAAGGAACTGAATGACTTGTGGATGCTGGCACGCTCAGCCGCTAAGGGCGTATCGGCTTCTGACGACCCCTTGCGACTGGCTAATGCCGTGATGGGAAACCCGTTGGCTATCTTGGACATCATGCACTCTGACGATGCTTCGAAAGCTACTGATGCTGCTTTCTCACAATACGAGAAAGACAAGGAGCTGAAAGCCTCGATGAAGCGGGACATTGAAATGCTGCGTGGCTCGTATCTGCAGTATCTGACAGATTATGCTCCTATTTACCATAAGTATATGAAGGAATACGACGCTCTCTGCGTTCAGAAGGACAAAGCATACCTTGACCTGTATGACGGAAGAGTGAACGATGCCATGGGACACACACAGCAGATACTGAGCAAATATCCACATAACTCAGAGGCCATGCTACTACAGAGTATGGCACTGATTATGAAGGGCGTGCCTGCCCCCGCCAATCTCCCCCAGCCGGGGGAGGCTGCCGACAGTGTGGTAACACCTATTGAAAATGCTCCTGTTAGTATGGCTACTCCATCTGTGGATGAAGGGGGAGTGGGCACCCTTGCAGAGGCTGCCGCCACCCTTAACTACTATATGCAGGAGTTCCCTGGACGCACGGCTCCGGCTTTGGTGTTAAAAGGACTGATGGAACAGAAACTTGGTAATGAGAAGGCGGCGCTGAGCTACTTTGACCAGGCTTCCATAGAATATCCGCGACAGGCCGCACAACTGACGGACATGCTTGACTCCTACCGTACACGTACCTACTTGAACAAGACTCCGGAAGGGCAATTCCTGCAGCGGCTCTATTCCTCAACAATGGAGGGCTACGGACTCTTCAGCCCTAACCTGCTGAAGGCCAAGTACTATGCTGACCAGGGACATCAGGATAAGGCCCGACAGGAAATATTCAACCACTTCTTCCGTCGTGGAAACCAAGGCATCTATTCGGCTTTGCTTAGTGATATGCAGTTCTGTGAAGAATACCTCTACGGACCCTTCAAGCAACTGCTCATAGAGCATTCTTACATAGACGTGGAGGTGAACCCTGAAAGCAAATGGCTCTTCTGGAAGGATGACCAATTGCTGAACGTGAAGATTAATAATCGTAGCGACATGGATTTGGAGAATGTGCGGGTGTTCCTTTGCATTCACTATACTGATATGTATAAGGATGAATATGACGTGGTGAAGGTGCCACGCACGATGAACATTATTCCGAAACACTCTACGGCTGACTTGGACACGGTACGCATTAACTATGCTGATAAGAAATATGACGATATAACGCGCATCAGAGCCATTGCCGTGACTGACGACCGCATTTGCTGGGTGGATGACGTTGATTACAAGCAGAACCATGTGCTTGAGTTCCTGAGAAACAAACGAAATGGAAATCAGCAGCTATTGAATGAAGTGAAGGAGGAATACCTGAGCAACTACTCCCTGAAACCGGAAAAGCTGCAAAAGACGTTGCAGGATGGTGTAACTGTACTGCCGCCTGAGGAAGACCCGGCTGAAGAGCAGGGATTCTGGGACAAGGTGAGCGGCTGGTTTACGTTCCCCGACAACGACCTGAAGATAGAACTGCCGCGCGTGCTAACCATGCTTGACCCTGTGTTCTCTCTGCATGCCATTGACGATGAGAAGGCACTTAGTCCGAAGGAAAACTACCTTTCTGGCACATCTATTCATTTGCAGTTTGACTATGTGCCTGAATATGAAGAGCGCCTGCCACTTTATATATACAGCGACTTCGTCAGTTTCCGGGTCACTATATTATATAAAGGAAAGGACTCTGTTGTAGAGCAGGTGGAGATATTGTGAGGGTAGAGCGTTGAAAGTTGAGGGTTGAGTGATATTGATAAGTCACTCAACCCTCAAAAATACTACAGAGGATAGTCTTCGAAGGCGTAGAGTACCGTGGAGAGGTAACGCTCGCCTGTGTCAGGAAGCAATACTACAATCTTTTTACCTTTATTCTCTGGGCGTTTGGCCACTTCGGCTGCCGCGTAGGCTGCTGCACCAGCTGAGATACCTACCAAAAGACCTTCCTGCTGAGCCAACTGGCGGCCGGTACGTATAGCGTCATCATTCTCCACATCGAACACCTCGTCAATGACTGCTGAGTTATAGGTGTCAGGAACAAATCCCGCACCAATGCCCTGAATCTTGTGGGGACCGCTCTTGCCACCGTTCAGCACGGGTGACGACTTGGGTTCTACAGCGATGATCTTTATGTTGGGGTTCTTCTCCTTCAGGAATTTGCCGACACCAGAAACTGTGCCACCAGTGCCTACGCCGCCAATGAAGATATCTACCTCTCCGTCAGTCTGTTCCCATACCTCTGGACCTGTCGTGGCATAATGCTTGGCAGGGTTGGCCGGATTCTCAAACTGCTGCAGGATGATGCTGCCGGGAATGCTGTCGCGAAGCTCTTCGGCAGCACGGATGGCTCCAGGCATGCCGTCCTTGCCAGAAGTAAGACGGACTTCGGCTCCATAAGCTTTTACCAGGTTACGACGCTCAACGCTCATTGTTTCGGGCATGGTGAGGATGAGCTTGTAGCCTTTAACGGCAGATACGAAAGCCAGTCCAACGCCGGTGTTGCCGCTGGTGGGCTCAATGATGGTAGCACCAGGTTTAAGCAGCCCTTTCTTTTCTGCGTCTTCAATCATTGCAAGTGCAATACGATCCTTGACGCTGCCGCCGGGGTTGAAGTACTCGACTTTGGCAATGACGGGTGTTTCAAGTCCCTTTGCCTGTGAATATTTGTTGAGCTCGAGAAGCGGAGTGTTGCCGATAAGCTCTGTCAGTTGTTTAGCTATCTGTGCCATAATTATTTTTTACTATTTTACTAAATGATTATTACCTTAAATTGTCAAATTGTTTAATTGTCTAATTGTCCTATGACTCAGATTTTATCGAACGCCTGTGCAAGGTCGTCAATAATGTCGTCAATGTGCTCTGTACCAATGCTGAGACGGACGGTGGCTGGCGTAATGTGCTGCTGCTCCAGTTCCTCGGGGGTCATCTGCGAGTGGGTGGTGGTGTAGGGGTGGATCACCAAACTCTTCACGTCGGCAACATTAGCCAGAAGTGAGAAAATCTGGAGTGCATCAATGAAAGCCCAAGCCTCTTTCTCGCCACCCTTAATCTCGAAAGTAAAGATGCTACCTGCTCCGTTTGGATAGAGCTTCTTATAGAGCTCGTGGTCGGGATGAGAAGGTACTGCCGGATGGTTGACCTTGGCTACTTTAGGATGATTCTCGAGGAACTCAACGACCTTCAGTGCATTGGCTACATGACGTTCCACGCGGAGACTGAGCGTCTCAAGTCCCTGAAGCAGAATCCACGCGTTAAAAGGAGAGATGGCTGCACCTGTATCACGGAGTATGACGGCACGTATGCGGGTGACGAAGGCTGCTGCGCCTGCTACGTCAGCAAAGACGGCACCATGGTACGAAGGGTCTGGCTTAGCCAGTGAGGGGAACTTGTCGGCATTGGCTTTCCAGTCGAACTTTCCACCATCAACGATAACACCGCCCAGACTCGAACCGTGACCGCCAAGGAACTTCGTAGCGGAATGCACAACCACATCTGCTCCGTGCTCAATAGGACGAATGAGGTATGGTGTGCCGAATGTGTTGTCGATAATGAGCGGAATGTTGTGCTTATGAGCAACTTCTGCTAACGCATCGATGTCGGTCACGTCCGAGTTGGGGTTGCCGAAGGTTTCGGCATATATTACTTTTGTGTTGGGTCGGATGGCAGCCTCTACAGCGGCAAGGTCATTTACGTTGACAATGGTGTTGGTGATACCCTGAGTGGCTAATGTATGGGTTATCAGATTAAAAGAGCCGCCGTAGAGGTTATCGGCTGCCACGATGTGGTCACCGTTCTGTACAATGTTCTGGAGAGCGTAGGTGACAGCAGCTGCACCGCTGCCGACTGCCAGTCCGGCTACACCGCCTTCAAGCGCAGCTACACGGTCTTCAAATACGCCTTGTGTGGAATTGGTCAGACGACCGTAGATGTTACCGGCGTCACGCAGTGCAAAGCGATCGGCGGCATGTTGTGAGTTACGGAACACGTAAGAGGTGGTCTGATAAATAGGAACGGCGCGGGCATCAGTTGCAGGGTCCGGCTGTTCTTGTCCTACGTGTAGTTGAAGTGTCTCGAAATGTAATTTTTTGTTGTTGCTCATAATTCAAATGTTTTAATTGTTAAACTTTCTGGGTGCAAAGGTACAAAGTTTGGAAATATTCTCCAAATTTCTTTGCGTTTTCGGAAAATATAGCTAATTTTGCGCCGATAAAAGAAAATGCTTCTTGTAGTGTTTATAAAATGCCGATTCGGCAGAAAATTTTTCTAAAAACAATGACAAATACGCTGGACGAGACAGATTTGCAGATACTCAGAACGCTGCAAAAGAACGCGAAACTAACCACCAAAGAGCTGGCAGATGCTGTACATCTGACCCCGACGCCCGTCTTTGAGCGTCAGAAACGGTTGGAACGGAAGGGATATATAAAGAAGTATATAGCTGTATTAGACCCGGAAAAGTTGAATTACGGATTATTAGTATTCTGCAAGGTGAAGCTGAAGCAGATTAACCATGAGATTGCCGATGCCTTTACCCGACGGATAGCCCGTATTCCTGAAGTGACGGAATGTTACAATACCTCTGGCGCATACGACTATCTGTTGAAAGTCAGAGCAACGGATATGAAACAATATCAAGAGTTTGTGCTCAACAAGCTGGGGGATATAGAATACCTCAGCTCAATAGAGAGCACATTTGTCATGAGTGAAGTGAAGCAAAGCTATGGCATTAACATCTGAACGGCTTATTTGCTGACCTCGAGCGAGCTGCGCTTGTCACGGTGATATGAACGGTAGTCGTCGAGTGGTATCTCAACGTCAGGCTCTGTAAGTTCCCCTTCGCGTGGCAGTTGGAACTGTTGGTATCGGATGTTAAGTCCACGGTCCATCCACATCTGTTCGTAATAGGTCTGAATAGATGCTGCTTCTGAGAACTCTGGGTTCTTCGAAACTTCTGAGTATAAATCTTCTGTCCTTAATAACAAAGGCAGCTGATTACGGTTAACCACGTAGCTGGTATAGGTGAAGAGGAAATTGGAGTCGGTCTTCAGATGAACGATACCCCGGTCTATGAGGAAATGACGGTAGCGCTCAAGGAAGTATGTAGAAGTGAGCCGTTTACGTGGATTCTTCATCTGAGGGTCGCTGAAGGTCAGCCAGATTTCCTGTACTTCATCTTCAGCAAAGAATTTATCGATAATCTCAATGTTGGTGCGCAGGAAAGCGACGTTCTTCATGTTGTCGCGAACAGCCTCTGTGGCACCTGTCCACATGCGGGCTCCTTTGATATCGACACCAATGAAGTTACGGTTGGGGAACTTGCGGGCCAGTCCGACAGTGTATTCTCCCTTGCCACAGCCCAGTTCGAGCACAATGGGATTAGAGTTGTGGAAATAGTTTTCGTGCCAACGGCCACGAAGAGGAAATGATGCGTGTTCCAGCGCCCCAAAAGGGTACTGGAACACGCAGTCGTATGTCGCCATGTCAGCGAACTTGGCTAATTTTCCTTTGCTCATTTGTTGTCAATTATCATTCAATAACAACGGTTGTCCAACCGTGCTTGTCCTCAATTTCGCCATACTGAATGCCACGGAGTGTGTCATAGAGTTTTTTGGAAACGGGACCGGGCTTGTCGCCAAACGAATAACGCTTGCCAGTGTCAAGGTCGTCAATGTATGAGATAGGTGAGATAACGGCTGCTGTTCCGCAAGCTCCAGCCTCCTCGAAAGTTTCCAGTTCCTCTTCGGGAATCTGTCGGCGCTCCACCTTCATTCCAAGGTCCTCGGCAACCTGCATGAGGCTCTTATTTGTAATGGAGGGAAGAATAGACGTTGACTTCGGCGTAATATAGGTGTTGTTCTTTATGCCGAAGAAGTTGGCTGCCCCACATTCGTCCATGTACTTCTTTTCCTTCGCGTCGAGATAGAACTCGCAGGCATAGCCCTTCTCATGAGCCAGATTGTTGGCGAAGAGCGATGCAGCATAGTTACCACCCACCTTGTAGCAACCGGTGCCAAGAGGAGCAGAACGGTCGTAATCACGGATAATAACGTACGGGTTGGTAGAGAAACCTCCCTTGAAATAGGGACCTACGGGGGTAACGAAGATAAGGAAGCAATATTCCTTGGCAGGATGTACACCTACCTGGGCGCTGGTGCCGATAAGCAGAGGACGGATATAAAGCGTGGCACCGCTCTCATAAGTGGGGATATACTCCTGATTAAGGCGTACCACTTTCTTCACCATCTCAACAAACTTTTCTGTGGGTACCTCGGGCATGAGAATGCCGCGGCATGTTGACTGCAGGCGCTCTGCATTGTCCTTTACGCGGAAAACACGTACCTTACCGTCCTTGCAACGGTAGGCCTTCAGCCCTTCGAATGCCTCTTGGCCGTAGTGCAGACAGGTGGCCGCCATGTGCAATTTAAGATACTCGTCGGAGCATACTTCTATTTCGCCCCACTTGCCGTCACGATAGTAACAGCGAACGTTGTAATCGGTTTTCATGTAACCGAAAGAAAGGTTTGACCAATCTAAGTTCTTCATATTCTTTGATGTTAATTGATTTCTGCGCACAAAAGTACACAAAAATATGCGGTTATGCAACAAAATGAAGTAAAAATTTGGATTTTTGCTTACTTGTTTCTACCTTTGCACCCCGAAAAGGTAACAAAAATTGTTTGAAGTATGAGAAATGTATTTCTATTATTGGTATTAACTGTTTGCTGCTTAACAGTCAGTGCTACCGAAGTGAATGACACAATTATTATGGCAAATGCTAAGGACACTACAGTTATCAATAATAATGATAAGGTCGTGATAGTGACTGGCGATGAACCGTATAAAGTCAAAGTAATTAGAAAGGAGAATGACGATGAATGCAAGGTTCATGATTTTTCTGCACATTTTAGTATAGGTGTGAATATGGGTCTTGGTACTCCTGAGGGGATGAGCATCAAGCCTTTTAAGTCTTGGGATATTGCTTTGACAGTTTTTCAGTATGACTATTCGCCTAAGAAGAAACTGCAGACTTATTCTGCAGGTGTTGGTATAGGCTGGCATAACTACGGCATTGGCAGTAGTAAGATGTTTACGAAGGATGCTAATGGTGTGGTCGGCTTGACTGATTACCCGGCCAATGCTGACTCAAAGTATTCACGCATCAACATCTTTAACATCTTTGTTCCTTTGCTGTTTACACAGAAGTTCGACTGTAAGGGTAAATACTCGTTGAGCGTGGGCCCTGTGGTGAACTTCAATGTGGCAGGTCATTTGACTGCCGGCTATGAGACAAATGACATTGAGTATGACTTGACGACGAGGAAAATAGACTATCGTCCTGTTACAGTAGATATCATGGGTGTATTTAACATTAATGATATAGGAATTTATGCCCGTTATTCGCCCATGACTGTGATGAAGAAAAATCGTGGACCGGAGTTCAGGTCACTCACGCTCGGACTGTATTTTTAAGAGTTCCTCTTCAGTCTTTGTCAGTTTATCTTTGCAGAACTTAATGAGTCGCTGTGCAGCCTTGAGCTGCACGGCGATTTCGTCTATATTATACTCATTGTTTTCCATCTTGGTAACAATGGCTTCAAGCTGTGTAAGAGCTTCTTCGTATTTCTGTTCTTCTTTCATTTGACGATTGATTTAAATGTTCCTTTTTCAATGCGAGTCTCTATTTCGTCACCTGGACGAAGTTGGGCGGGGTCGTGAATAGCATGACCATTCAGCAGTGTGATGCTATAGCCGCGTGCCAGAAGCAGTTGTGGGTCATGTGACCTGAGTTGGAGACTGAAGTTTTCCAATCGGTGACGTTGGGTTGTGAGGTGGCGGTCGATGGCTATAGGAAGTCGTGCTTCCAGCATCTCTATTCTATGACGTGCATCGGTTACGCGGCGAAGCGCAAGGGTAGGGATGAGTGTTGATAGATTTGAGATTTGAGATTTAAGATTTGAGATTTTGGTATTAACCGATAATGTGAGACGTGTTTGGGCATCGTCAATACGCCGGAGCGTTTGGACGAGCTGTTCAATGAGCAGGGTTGCTGCTGCCGTGGGGGTCTTTACGTGGGTGTGAGCTACCATGTCAAGAATGCTCTCGTCGCGTTCATGACCGATACCGGTGATAATTGGGATAGGGAACTGAGCAACATTTTCAGCCAGGGCAAGTGTGTCAAAGCCGCTAAGGTCAGCCGTTGCTCCTCCTCCGCGAATGATGACAATGACATCTGCGGGGAATTCCGATGTGCTATCATAAATGGCATTAAGGGCGGCAATGAGGCTTTGTTCTACCTGTTCGCCCTGCATAATGGCAGGGAAAAGACGTGTTGAAAACCGGAATCCATAGGAATTCTCTTCAAGTTGACGACAAAAATCACCATATCCGGCAGCTGTTGCACTGGAGATAATAGCAATGCGTTGCGGGAATAGGGGCATGGACAGTTCACGGTTCATGTCGAATACTCCTTCAGCCTTGAGTTGTGCAATGATTTCCTGTCGGCGACGGGCCAAGTCACCAACGGTGTAAGTCGGGTCAATATCAGTGACTATCCATGAGAAACCGAATGTCTCATGAAACTGTGCATAAACGCGCAGCATGACCTTCAGACCGGCGCGAAGAGGCTGGCCGGTAATGTGTTCAAAGTTAGGACGAATAAGGTTCCATGACGATTTCCAGCATTTGGCTGATGCTCGTGCTATTGGCGTATTGTTAAGTTCATCTTTTTCTATGAGTTCCATGTAGCAATGCCCACGGTTCTCACGACACTCCGCCAACTCAGCTTGTACCCAATATTCGTCATTGAGACTGGTCTCAATGGCATCACGGACGAGCAGGTTGAGCTGGCGGAGTGAGAATGCTTGCTGTTGCACTTATCTTGTCAGGTTTTTGGTATAAGCATGCCAGAAGTTTGGCAGTCCATATCCATAGATGTTGTCGGGATGTTCATAATTGTCGCTGCAGCGGCGTACCACGTCGATGAGCTCACGAGCGGTAAGGTATGGCAGTGCCTGCCACAGACAGGCCACCATGCCGCAAGCAGTGGGTGATGAGAACGAAGTTCCGTTGGCACGGATGATTTCGCCTTCACCGTACATGAGGTATGAAGGATTGCCTATAGCCATGATGTCGGGTTTTACACGTCCGTCTTGTGAAGGACCGATGCTGCTGAAATTTGCATTGACGAGCTGACGGTTGAGTGCACCAACAGTGAGCACGTTGTCAGCATCGCCTGGCGGGGTGATTTTCTTCCAGGGCTCGTCACCAGAATTTCCTGCACTGCAAACGAGTACAACACCCTTGTCGGCAAGCATTGATGCTGCCCGACTGATAAAAGCTGTATGGCCGTCCAGTTCGCGGTATTTGTGACTGGTTGCCTTGTCATCGAAGTTGTTGTAGCCGAGCGAGGTGTTGATGACATCAACGCCTACGCTGTCTGCAAACTCGGCAGCCATAACCCAGTAGTCCTCCTCAACTTCTTGCTCGGTGCGTCCGTCCTCACTGCGTAGCAGCCAAAAACTGGCCTCAGGAGCTGTGCCAATGAAGACGTTTGGTTCATTCAGCCCCATACAAGACAGGACGCCAGTGCCGTGACTGGTATCAATATATATGTCAGGTTTGGGTTCGCAAACGAAATCGTGAGTACCTATAATGTTAATTTTCTTGATGCTTGGTATAACATCGGCATTACAAAAACCACCATCAATGATGGCAATGGTCATGCCCTGTCCGCGGAATCCCTCGGCATGCAGGCTGTCGCCCCCCATCACACTAATTTGACGGAAGCCCTTTCCGTATGGGTTATCGGCTACGCTGTCATTGGCAGTGAAGGTGGTTGCATATTTCTTGCGTTCACGTAGAGGTGCTTCTTCATCGGGTTGTGTCCACACACGACGGGTGCCAGTGACAAACTTTAGATTGCTGATTCGGTCAATAACTGTCGTGTCGGTAACACGTACCAGTACGGTATTGAGCCATCGGCTACCACCGATAACGGGTGCAAGTTTCTTAATTTTCTTGACATACTTGGGACTGACGGGACGGTCGGTTTCGTCAAGGCTAAGCATTTGCTTCTGACGGCGTTCCAAAGCTTTCTTTGAAAGTAGTCTCTCTGGTTTGGAGAGACCTTCTGCACCATCTTTGTCATTCAGGTAAATTCGATAGATGTAAGCTTTTTCTGCCGGTAGAGTGCCGTTGTCGGTGTTTTCTTGTGCGTTGGCCGTCTGCATGGTGAATGCCATGAGCAGAGCCATAAAGATGTTTCGTTTCATATTATGTTTTTTAGTTTTGCCTGCAAACTTACTGCAATTTCTTCAGAAAACCAAATTTCAGGCAAGCAAATATTCTTTGCTGCAGTTTTTTTCGTCTTTTCGTTCCCTAATTCATAAATTTATGCCACCTTTGACTCCGTCTAAGGCACTTCCGTTCGACAATGAAAAGCAAAAAACTTCGTGTTTTGTTTTGCATTGTTCTCACTTATTCGTACCTTTGCACACATTATTATATATATAAGGTAATGGACAACAAACAAGCGACACTTGAATTGGGTCAGAAGCCCGTTGGACAGTTGCTCACGCAGTACGCACTGCCCGCCATTGTGGCCATGACTGCTTCGAGCCTCTATAATATTATTGACAGGGCGGTTATCGGGCAGGTTGTAGGAGCCGACGCTATTGCCGGTCTTGGCATTACTTTCCCTTTTATGAATCTTTCGGGTGCCTTTGGTGCTGCAGTTGGTGTGGGTGCTTCAACTTGCATCAGTGTCAAGCTGGGACAGCGCGACTACGAGACTGCCGAGCATCTGCTGGGTAACACTGTTACGCTGAATCTCATCATCGGTTTCCTTTTTATGGTTGTCTGCCTGGTATTTCTCGACCCTATTTTGTGTTTCTTTGGGGCCTCTGACGTTACATTGCCCTATGCTCGTGAGTTCATGATTGTTATCTTGTTGGGCAACATGATTACTCATATGTATTTTGGCATGAATGCCGTACTCAGGGCAGCAGGCAAACCGCGACAAGCCATGTATGCTACTCTCTTTACCGTGGCATGTAATATTGTACTTGTCATTGCTTTTGTCTGGTGGTTTCACTGGGGAATTCGCGGTGCTGCTCTTGCGACTATTACCAGTCAGACACTGGCACTTTGCTGGCAGATGTATCTTTTCAGCAATAAGCGGGAATTACTTCATTTGAAACGTGGCATATATAAACTCAAGGTTGTCCTCGTACGTAACATTATCGCGATTGGTATCTCGCCTTTCTTGATGAATGTTACATCGTGTGTCATCGTTATTTTCATGAATAACCAGTTTGTCCGTTATGGTGGTGACATGGCGGTAGGAGCCTATTCCATCGCCAACTCTGTAGTCATGGTTTTCTTCATGTTTGTAATGGGTATGAATCAGGGTATGCAACCTATCGTGGGATATAATTATGGTGCAGAGAAGTATGACCGCATGTTGCGTTGCCTGTGGCTCACTATTACAGCTGCCACAGCCATCCTACTTGTTGGCTGGGCACTCTCCATGCTCTTCCCGCGTGAGATAGCCCGTATTTTCACTACTGACGAGCATCTGCTCGAACTTTCTGCCCGTGGTATTAAACTTGACATGCTTGTCTTCTTTGTTGTTGGATCGCAGGCTGTAACCACTAATTTCTTCCAGTGTATAGGTAAGGTCAAGATCAGTATATTCTTGTCGCTATCACGGCAACTTTTTATGCTCTTGCCTCTGGCTTACCTGTTGCCGCTTGTTTGGAATCTCGATGGCGTCTGGTATTCCATGCCAGCCAGCGATTTCGCCTCTTTTTCCATGACAATACCCCTGCTACTTTGGTACATAAAAAAATTCAAAACAAATGGGAAATAATAATATTCAAATCTGTATCGGCCGTCAACTCGGTAGCGGCGGTCATGACATCGGTCGTATGCTCGCTCTTGACTTTGGTGCCAAGTACTACGATAGGGAATTGCTTAATCTGGCCGCAAAGGAAAGCGGATTCAGTGAGCGAATCTTCGAACAAAACGATGAGCGTAAGGGCTTTTTTAAGTCGCTGCTCAACGTGCAGGCTCCGCACATCGGTGGAAATGTCATTTATCGTCAGAATTTCTCGCAGGAAAGCCTCTTCCAATTTCAGAGCGATGCCATAAGAAAGGCCGCTCAGCAGGAGTCATGTGTTTTTGTAGGGCGATGTGCCGACTACGTGCTGCGTGACCATACGCGTTTGGTCACTATCTTTATTACCGCACCGCTCGAATATCGCATAAAAAAAGTTATGGAACGCGATGGCATTGAGAAAAACGCAGCCCATAAGAAAATTGAGCAAGGTGAAAACCAGCGTGCCTCCTATTATAATTATTATACTGGTAAGAAGTGGGGTCATTCCTCCAGTTATGACCTTTGTATAGATTCGTCAGTTCTGGGTCTTCCTCAGACAGAGAAGTTCATAGCTGACTTCATTCGTAAAAAGTTCAATCTGTTGTAGCTATAACTTTCAATAATACTTCAAAGATGAAGAAGATAGGAATCATTAGCGATACCCATTCATATTGGGATGACAAATATCTCCACTATTTCGAACCGTGCGATGAGATATGGCATGCTGGCGACATTTGCTCTACTGAGCTCATCGAACGGTTGGCAGAATTCCGTCCTGTCCGGGCTGTTTGTGGCAACTGCGATGGCGGTGACCTTCGCCTGATGTACCCGGAAGTCCTCCGCTTCAAGTGTGAGGACGTTGACGTGCTCATGAAGCATATTGGCGGCTATCCCGGTCGTTATGATCCTTCTGTCGCCAGTCAGATTTATGCTCGTCCTCCGCAGCTTTTCATTAGCGGTCATTCCCATATACTGAAAGTCAAGTACGACCGTACGCTCGGACTGCTCCATATTAATCCCGGAGCAGCTGGACTTCAAGGATGGCATAAGGAACGAACATTAATAAGATTAACCATTGAAGGCAATAAATTTGCCGATTGTGAAGTTATTACATTAGGAAACAATCAAAACAGAATATAAGCTTATGAAGACAATTGTCATTACTGGTGGCGCAGGTTTCATTGGGAGCCATGTGGTGCGCCTCTTCGTGAACAAGTATCCCGAGTATCACATCATCAACCTCGATAAGCTGACGTATGCTGGAAATCTGGCAAATCTGAAAGATATTGAGGATCGTCCCAACTACGAGTTTGTGAAGATGGACATCTGTGACTTTGATGCCTTTTACCAGCTCATGCAGGAAAAGAAAGTGGATGGTATCATTCATCTTGCTGCAGAGAGTCATGTGGACCGAAGCATTAAAGACCCCTTTACGTTTGCCCGTACTAATGTCATGGGTACGCTCTCCCTCCTTCAGGCCGCCAAGCTCTATTGGGAGTCACTGCCAGAGAAGTATGAGGGTAAACGCTTCTACCACATCTCTACTGACGAGGTGTATGGCGCTTTGGAACTGACTCACCCGGAAGGCATTGAGCCGCCGTTTACCACCACTGCCAGCAGTGCAGAGCACCATCTGGCATACGGAGACAAATTTTTTCTGGAAACTACGAAGTATAATCCACACTCACCCTATAGCGCCGCCAAGGCATCGAGTGACCACTTCGTACGAGCTTTCCACGACACATATGGCATGCCTGTTGTCGTGACCAACTGCTCAAACAACTACGGTCCCTACCAGTTCCCGGAGAAGCTGATACCGTTGTTTATCAATAATATCCGTCATCGCAAGCCGCTTCCAGTCTATGGTAAGGGGGAAAATGTACGTGACTGGCTGTTCGTCGAAGACCATGCCCGTGCCATTGATCTTATATTCCATGAGGGTAAGATTGCCGACACATACAACATCGGTGGTTTTAACGAGTGGAAGAACATTGACATCATCAAGGTGCTCATTAATACTGTTGACCGTCTGCTCGGCCGTAAGGAGGGTGAAGACATGGACCTTATCACTTTCGTAACTGACCGTGCAGGCCATGACTTGCGTTATGCCATTGACTCAAGCAAACTCCAAAAAGAGCTTGGCTGGGAACCCTCATTGCAGTTCGAGGAGGGTATCGAGAAGACC
>ONRS01000024.1 GCA_900320255.1 uncultured Prevotellaceae bacterium | reverse complement strand
CCGTCGCCGTCACTGCTGCGGCTGCTACGGCTAATGTCAGTAGTAGTTGCTTCATTGTTATTTCCGATTTTCTATTTACCGATTTTCTATTTCATTGTTACCCTCCCGTTAGGGTTCGTGTTCAGTAGTAAATCCGAGTGCCTCCATCTCCAACGAGGCCCAGATGAAGGGGCCTACGCCCTTGGCGTCGTTGTCGCGTATGGGTTCGCTCAGGTAGTACTCGTAGCTTCCGTCACGCTTGAGGTTCTCCTTCACGTTGGGCGCGGCCTTCAGCACCTTCTTGCTCAGGCCCGGACCCAGGCCGGCCACCGAGCAGCACTGCGTCAGCGAGATGGTCTTGTCGTTGTTCAGGCGGATGAAGTGCTTGATGATGCCCTCGTAGGCACAAATACCCGCCTTGCGGTATTCCTCGCCCACATAGCCTTTGCGGGCAGCCTTCAGCAGCACGTAGGCAAACATGGAGGAGCAGGTGCTCTCAAGGTAGTTACCCTCGCGCGTGGGGGAGTCCATCACCTGATACCACACGCCCGACTCCTTGTCCTGCCACTTCACGATGGCGTCCAGGTCCTTCTTCAGCAGCTCAATGAGCTCACCTCGGCGGCTGTAGTCCTCGGGCAAGGCGTCGAGCAGCTCGATGAGGGCCATGGAGTACCACCCCTGGGCGCGACCCCAGCAGTGCTGGGAAAGGCCGGTCTGCTTGTCGGCCCAGAACATTTCGCGCGTCTCGTCGTAGGCGTGGCGGTTCAGGCCCGTGGCCGGGTCGTAGGTGCGCCGGTAGGTCACGCTGATTTGGTTGACGGCATCGTCGTAGATTTTGTTGAGTTTTGAGTTTTGAGCGTTGAGCGGAGCAGTCAGCACGCGAAAGGGCAGACCCATGAAGATGCCGTCGAGCCACACCTGGTAAGAGTAGATGGCCTTATGCCAGAAGACCTTGTCCTTGACGGTGCGGGGCTGCTTGTCGAGCTGGCGCATCATGAGCTGGATGGCCTTCAGGTTCTTCTCCTCGGGGTAGAGCTGCTGCATGCGGGCCACGAAGTGCCCCGTGCGGATGTTGTCGAGGTTATAGTCCTCCAGTTTGTAGTTACGGATGGTGCCGTCAGCCAGTATCATCGTGTCACAATATTCCTTACAATAATTAAGTATGGCGTTTCCGCCATACTTAAGATAGGTGTCGAGCATTGCTTCAAGTTCTATTCCCATGACATAGCTCCACCGTGGCTTCTTGGCGAAGTCCAGCAGGTAGGACCTGGGCGTTCGCTGCATTTCCGAGTACGTCAGCCACTCGCTGTAGTGCTGGTAGGGTTTCTCTAATAAGACAATGTTGCCGTTGATGAAGAGGTTGTCAAACTTCACGTTGCGCGTCTCACCCTTGATGGTGTTGCCCGACTGCACGCCGTTGAACTTGCAGTCCTTGACGTAGATGTCGTGTACATAGACAGCCGTGTCGAGTCCGATAATCTGTACGCCGTACATGGACTTCTCGCACGTGACGTTCTCCATATAGACGTTGCGCACCGTGGGAGGATAGTCGCGGCAGCACACCTCGTTGGGCTCGTAGTCCAGGTTAATCTTCAAGACCGACTCCTTGCACTGGCCCACCTTGATGTTACGTGCGTAGATGTTCTCAATGATACCGCCTCGGCAGGGGTTCGTCTTAATGCGCACTACGCGCTCCAGCTCGGGAGAGTCCATCACGTTGTCGTGGGCAAAGACGTTGCGGCAACCGCCAGAAATCTCGGAGCCGATGACCACGCCGCCGTGGCCATTGTGCATGATGCAGTTGCGGATGATGATGTTCTGTGAGGGCAGACCCCACAGACGACCGTCGTTATTGCGTCCGCTCTTGATGGCGATGCAGTCGTCGCCCGTGTTGAAGAAGCAGTCCTCAATCAGTACGCCGTCGCACGACTCGGGGTCGCAGCCGTCGCCGTTAGGACCGTCGTTGGTGATCTTCACACCACGTACGGTGACGTTCTTACAAAGCAGGGGGTGGATGACCCAGAAGGGTGAGCGCAGCAGGGTGACATGCTCAATGAGAATGTTGTCACACTGGTACAGGTTGATGAGCTGTGGGCGCAGACCGTCGTTCTTGTCGAAACGGCGCTCGTCCATGTTCACTCCGTCCTCGGCCTGCTTCAGCAGACGGGCACGCGAACCACCACGCTGGCTGATCATGCCGTCGCGATAGCCGAACGAGGCCTTGCCGCACATGGGCCACCAGGTTTCGTTGGAACCTCCACCGTCGATGGTGCCCTCGCCCGTTATGGCCACGTTCTGCTGCTTATAGGCATAGATGCAGGGACTGAGGTTCCAGCAGTCGATGCCCTCCCAGCGGGTGGGGACGATTGGGTAGAGGTCGGGTTCAAAGACAAACTGCAGCACGGCATCCTTCTCCACAACGAGGTTAACGTTCGAAAGAAGGGTGATAGCCCCCGTGTTAAACGTTCCTGCCGGCACGATGACGCGACCGCCGCCCTTCTTGGAGCAGGCAGCAATGGCCTTGTTAATGGCTTTCTGGTTTTTCACTGCGGAGGCCTTGACGCTGGCTCCGTACTTGGTAATAACAAAATCGCGGTTGGCAAACTCGGGTGCCTTAATGCTCTGTTCAATCTGCTTATAGGTGGTATTCCACGCATCGTCGGCAAGGGCGAAGGCTGGAATCAACAGGCAGAGGAGCAATAGTTTCAGTTGCTTCATTGTTTAGTGAGTAGTTTGTTAATATTAATTATGGGCACAAAGATACGAAATAATATCTAAATGCCCAAATTAATAACAGAAATAATTGATGTAAAGGATTACGTTGGGTGTTGGGGGCTAATGTTCCAGTGCTTCGAAAAGTTGGTCGAGTGCTTTGTCGGCATTGCCCTGTGCTTCATTGAGCAGGGTGACGAACTTGGAACCGATGATGGCTCCAGCGGCATTCTGCTGGGCAGACAGGAGTGTCTGCTTGTTGCTGATGCCGAAGCCTATCATACGTGGATTGTGCAGGTTCATCTGGTTGATGCGCCGGAAGTACTCCTGCTTCTGCTCGTCGAAACTCTTCTGGGCCCCGGTGATGGCAGCCGAAGATACCATGTAGATGAACCCGTCGGTATGGTCGTCAATGAAGCGGATGCGCTCCTCACTGGTCTCGGGGGTGATGAGCATGATGACGCGCAGGTCGTAGCGGTCGGCCACGGGTTTGATGACTTCCTGGTAGTCCTTGAAGGGAAGGTCAGGAATGATCATACCGCTGACACCACTCTCCACGCACGACTGGCAGAAGGCCTCTATGCCATACTGCATGATGGGGTTGAGATAGCCCATGAGAATGATGGGGATGTGTACCTGGTCTTTGACTGCGGTCAGCTGCTGAAAAAGCAGCCGCAGTGTCATACCGTTCTTGAGCGAACGCGTGGCAGCATTCTGAATGACAGGCCCGTCGGCCATGGGGTCACTGAAAGGGATGCCTACTTCGACCATGGCGATGCCTCGCCGTTGCATGGTCAGAATGACGTCGGCTGTGCCATCGAGGGTAGGGGCTCCGGCACAGAAATAGAGGGAGAGCAGTTTCTGCTCACCACGATTATTGAAAAGGGAATTAATCTTGTTCATTGTCTGATTGTTTTGATGAAGTTGTTGAGTTGGTTAATGTCTTTGACGGCAGGTGACGTCTCGAAACGGGAGTTGAGGTCAATGCCTGCCAATAGCGGGTGGTGGAATGACCGTATGCGGGGAGCATCGTCAGGGCCTATGCCGCCACTGAGCAGGAATGGGGTGGTGCCGTTGTAGGCATTGAGCACAGTCCAGTCGAACTGCTTGCCGTTGCCGCCGACGCTGGGCCCCTTTGTGTCGAAAAGGAAGTAATCGGCCAGGCCTTCGTAGGGAACTGTCTGTTCGAGGTCGTTGGGCGTCGCAATGTTGAAGGCTTTAATGACGGTCAGCTGACCCACTGAAGCCCTCAGCTGTCTTACGTACGCCGGGTTTTCGTGCCCATGCAGCTGTACGGCATGGAGACCGTACTGCGCCGCATGTTGCAGAAGGTCAGCCATGTCTGCATCGACGAAGACACCCACGCGTTTTGCACGTTGTGGCAGACAGGCGGGCAGTGCTGCTACGTAACGACTGGAATGAGGCCAGAAAATGAAACCCATGAAGTCGGTACTGAGGGCATCAACGGCGCGAATGTTGTCGGCTTCGCGCATGCCACAAACCTTAATGAGCATTTACGATTTTATTTGATTTTGATTTTGGTTCTTGGTCTAAGGCCTAAGGCTTAGGGGAAGCGACCTTTGACCTCAGTTCTTTGACCTTTACAACTGCTCGATGAAACTGGCAAGTGCGGCACCGGGGTTGGTGGTCTTCATGAAGGCCTCGCCGATAAGGAACCCCTGGAAACCGGCTTCGCGTAGCTGACGAACGATGACCGGGTCGCTAATGCCGCTTTCGCTCACCTTGACAGCGCTTACAGGCAGCTGGTCAGCCAGTCGGAACGAGGTCTCGACATTCGTTTGGAAGGTGTCGAGGTTACGGTTGTTAATGCCGTAGAGGTCTGGTTCAAGCTCCGCGTACTGCAGCTCGTCCTCGCTGTGCATCTCAAGCAGCACCTCAAGGCCTAAGGAATGGGCAGTATGCAGCAGGCTCTTGCAGTCGTGATAGTCCAGACAAGCGGCAATGAGCAGCACGGTGGATGCACCGGCTAACCGGGCCTGGAGCAGTTGGTGCTCGTCAATGACAAAGTTCTTGTAGAGCACAGGAATGCGTACGCCACTCATGCGGGCTTCCTTGATGAAGTCGTCGTCGCCGCCAAAGTAGCGGTTGTCGGTCAGAATGCTTAGTGCCGTGGCTCCGTTCTGCTGGTAGCTGAAGGGGACCTCTGACGGTTTGGCATCCTCGTTGATCCAGCCTAATGAGGGTGACTTGCGCTTGAATTCGGCTATGATGCCTGTACTTGAAGCCTTGAGTGCTTCGGCTATTGGCGGGCGCTTGTAGTAAGTCTGTTCCTCAATAATACGGCGCAGTTTCTGGGTTGGCTGCATTTCCTTCATTATCTGTACTTCGCGATGTTTCCATGCTACAATTTCTTCTAAGATGTCTGTCATGATGCTTGCTTTTTAGTTTCAGAAGGCAAAATTACAAAATCTTTTGCATATATCAGCTGTTCAGCTCAACAAATTTGCGGAAAGTCCTCAATGCACTGCCGCTGTCAATGCTTTCGCGGGCTATCTCGATGCATTCCTCAATGCTCTTCTCGCCACGTTCAAGCACTTGGATACCGAAAGCTGCATTGGCCAGCACCACCTCTTTCTGACCAGGCAGACAGCGGTTCTCCAGCACGCTGTCGAAAATCTTGGCAGCCTCGTCCTCTGTTGCTCCTGCTACTAATTCCTCTGGTTTGATGACGTCAAAGCCGAGGTCATGTGGCTGGAAGATACGCTCATACTGTCTGGTGGTCACCTTGAACGGCCCCGTGAGCGAAATCTCGTCGTAGCCGTCGATGGAGTTGACAATGCCGTAGTCTATGCCTATTTTCTGATATACATTATTATATAGGCGCATCTGGTCGAGGTTGGCCACACCCAGCAGTTGGCACTGCGGCTGAGAGGGATTGACCAGCGGGCCTAAAAGGTTGAATACCGTGGGAAACTGCAGCGCCTTGCGGATGGGGCCGACAAACTTCATGGCACGGGCAAACAGCTGGGCATGCAGATAGACGATGCCGCACTCATTGAGACTACGGTTCAAACGGTCGATATCGTCAGTGAACTGGATTCCGTGGTGGGCGATGACATTCGATGCTCCGCTGGTTGAAGTGGCAGAATAGTTGCCGTGCTTGGCTACTTTATAACCAGCTCCGGCAATGACAAAACAGCTGGTGGTAGAGATGTTAAAGGTGTTCTTTCGGTCGCCGCCTGTGCCAACTACGTCAATGTAACGGTCACACTCCAAGGGTACGGGCACGCCAGTCTCCAGAATACCGTCGCGGAAGCCCAGCAGTTCGTCAACGGTGACGCCACGCATCTGCAGGGCGGTGAGCAGTGCCGTTATTTGTTCGTTAGGGTACTCTGACTGGGTGATGCCAATCAATATCTCCTTCATTTCCTCACGAGTCAGTTCCTCGTGGTTCAGCATCCTGTTCAGGATGTCTTTCATTGTCTGTGTCATAAACTAAGATTTTAACCAGTTATTAATCATTTCTTTTCCATCAGGTGTGAGTACACTTTCAGGGTGGAACTGAATGCCACGAACGTCATACTCTTTGTGGCGAAGAGCCATGACCTGCCCCTCGGGACTGACGGCCGTTATTTGAAGACAGGCGGGAAATGCCTTGTGGCTCACCACCCATGAGTGGTAGCGGCCGATGGTAATGTCAGCAGGCAGTCCGTCGAAGAGCACGTCGTCAATGGTGATGTGACAGGGCGTGGCTACTCCGTGGAACACGTCGCTAAGATTCTCCAATTGTCCGCCAAACACTTCGCCGATGGCCTGATGACCAAGGCAGACACCCAAAATAGGCTTCTTGCCAGCATAACGCCGAATGACGTCGAGCAGCAGGCCTGCCTCAGAGGGGATGCCAGGGCCCGGGGACAGGATAATCTTGTCGTATGCCTCAAGGTCATCGAGGTTGAATTGGTCGTTGCGTACCACGCTCACGTTGGCACCAAGCTCTTTTACTAAGTGACTCAGGTTGTAGGTAAACGAGTCGTAGTTGTCAATGATGATAATCCTCATAGTTTTTCTGCTTTTTCTATGGCTCGGCGTAGTGCGCCAAGCTTGTTGTTAACCTCTTGTAGTTCGTATTCCTCGTTGCTCTTGGCTACGATGCCACCGCCAGCCTGGAACCACAGCTCACCGTTGCGTGAGACGAATGTGCGGATGGTGATGGCTTGGTTCAGACTGCCGTCCAACCCGATGTAGCCTATGCAACCACCGTAGGCACCACGATTGTGCGGCTCATATTCAGAGATGAGTTGCATGGCTCGTACCTTTGGCGCTCCGCTCAGCGTTCCAGCAGGGAACGTGTCGATAAAGGTCTTGATGGGGTCGGCCCCTTCGTCCAGCGCGCCACTGACACGGCTGACCAGATGAATGACGTGGGAGTAATACTGAATGTCTTTGTAATAGTCCACCTTCACGTCGTGGCAGTTGCGGCTCAGGTCGTTACGTGCAAGATCGACGAGCATGACGTGTTCTGCATTTTCCTTGGGGTCGCTGCGCAGGAACTCTGCCCCCTGACGGTCTTTTTCTGCATCGCCCGTACGTTTCGTGGTGCCGGCAATAGGGTCGATGTAGGCGCGAAGGTTGTCGTGTAGGGCATTTGTCCGTTCTATTCTGCAATGCGTTTCAGGACTACTGCCGAAGATACGGAAGCCACCGAAGTCGAAGTAGAACAGATAAGGTGAGGGGTTGATGCTGCGTAGTGCACGATAGAGACGGAAATCGTCGCCCTCATACCGCTGCACGAAACGGCGGCTGAGTACAATCTGGAAGACGTCGCCACGCAGGCAATGTTGAATGCCACGACGGATGTTTGTCTTGTGCTCCTCGTCGGTCAGCGTTGAGCGTACATCGCCAACTGGGTGAAAATCGTATGTCTGGACATTAGCACGATTCATGGCCTTCAGTATCGGCTCATAAGGCTTATTGGACTCATAAGGCTTCTCAGACTCATCTTTTAAGCAGACCATCGTCAGCTGGTTGTTGAAGTGGTCGAACACAATGATATCTTTATACAAAATGTACAAGAGGTCAGGCGCATCGTTCTTCTGTTGCGTCTCGTCCTTCACCTCAATGTTTTCAAAATAGCGGACGGCATTAAACGACGTGTAGCCATACAGTCCGCACAGGTCGGAATGCTCACCCTGAACGTGAATGCTGTCGATGAGCAAATGAATGGCTTCCGCTGTTCCGAACTCGGCAGTCAATGGCTGTTTAACAGTGGAACCGTCAGGGTAGTTGATGTCGGCAATGCCGTGCCCCACAGCCATGCTGGCTATAGGGTTAATGCCAATGAACGAACGAGAGTTGTCTTTGTCATGATAGTCAGAACTCTCCATGAGCGCACTCTGTGGGTAGATGTCCCTGAGCCTCATATAGACTCCCACTGGCGTATAAAGGTCAGCCAGGATGGTACGCGTAACAGTAGTAAAATTAAAAGTCTCCATATTCTCCTGCCATTTGTTTGTTGTTCAGATAGGTTTCTACGTCTTTGTCACCCCGGCCGCTGACTGTCAGCACTACCACGTCATCGGGTCTGAAAGTCATCTTCTGCAAAGCAGCGATGGCGTGGGCTGACTCGAGTGCAGGGATGATACCCTCCATACGGGTGAGCTCGTAGGCAGCCCTGACGGCCTCGTCGTCGTTGATGGAATAAACCGTTGCCCTGTGTTGTGTGGCCAAGTTAGCGTGCATAGGGCCAATGCCAGGGTAGTCAAGGCCCGCAGAAATGCTTTCAGCCTCTATGATTTGTCCGTCAGGGGTCTGCATTACCAGCGTCTTTGAACCGTGCAGAATGCCTAAGCGGCCAGCATGTATTGTCGCCGCCGTATGGCCTGTGTCGGCACCTTGTCCGCCAGCCTCGGCCAGCACGATTTTGACGCGTTCGTCATCGATGTAGTGGTAGATGGTGCCTGCTGCATTGCTGCCGCCACCCACACAGGCCATGAGCACGTCTGGGTAGTCACGGCCAATCTTCTCTTGAAGTTGCTCCTTGATTTCTGCGGAGATGATGCTTTGCAGGCGTGCCACCATGTCAGGGTAGGGGTGGGGGCCTACTGTCGAACCAATAATATAAAAGGTGTCGGCAGGATGACAGCACCAGTCACGGATGGCCTCGTTGGTGGCATCCTTCAGCGTCCAGTTGCCTGTTTTCACAGGGCGCACCTCTGCTCCCAGCATTTTCATGCGTTCTACGTTTACGTGCTGTCGCTCCACGTCGAGGGCTCCCTGATAGACCACGCAGGGCATGTCCATCAGTGCGCAGACCGTAGCAGTAGCCACCCCGTGCTGTCCTGCTCCTGTCTCGGCAATGATGCGTCGCTTGCCCATCTTCTTAGCCAACAGAATCTGGCCGATGGTGTTGTTAATTTTGTGGGCACCCGTGTGGTTCAGGTCTTCGCGTTTCAGGTAGAGTTGACAGCCGTACTTCTTACTCATACGCTTGGCCAGGTAGAGAGGCGATGGCCGTCCAACATAATCGCGCAGCAGTGACATGTACTCTTCCTGAAACTCGCGGCTTTCCAGAATGGGCAGATACTCGTCCTGAAGCTTTTTCACTGTGGCATAGAGAATCTCTGGTACGTAGGCACCGCCAAACTCACCGTAGAATCCTCTTTCATCAACTAAATAACTCTTGCTCATATATCTTAATCGTTTTATGTGTTGTACATTTTCCCTATATTAAAAAGGGCTCGCCGCGATAACGACGAGCCTTCTTTATCTGATGATGCATACATAAATGGCTACGTACCCCGCGACTATTTGAATCTCGAGTTACGCCACCACCATGCATTCATCATTTGCTTCATATATATCTAAGTTTTTATGTTTTCGGCTGCAAAAGTAGTTATAATTCTTTTAATCTACAAATTTTTTCCTACTTTTTTTAGAAAATTGTAAGTAATGCGTTTTTTTTGCCGATAAAATTTGTATTTTAACCTTTAATGTTGTATATTTGCGCCCGATAAGACGACATTTCAATTAAAATGCAACTTATCGCTTGTGTTTTTCGAGGTTGGTAGCGTCCTGCACCAACCTCTTTGTTTTTGTCATAAAAAAGCCTGACCTCACGGCCAGGCCTTTCCACACTTATATAATAATACACGTAGTTATATCTTGAGGATAAACCACAAACATCATTCCCCACCATGAGGGAACATGTTAATCGCAAATGCTATTTTCTGTTGTTGGCCTCAATCTTCCTTACTCCGAGGAACTTCGGCATCTTTTTTCTCCAAGGCAGGTCTTCTGACTTCGTTCCAACTGCAGACTCCTTCCCATTTTACCCTTTTGTTGGGCGAAAACAGTGGATTATTATGTCTGAAGTGCATAAAGGAACTCACAGCTGCGGGACAGTTGGAGATTTTCACTCACATTCCCTTTTAATCGCTGTTATGCGAACCTTGTAGTTTTTATGGTGCAAAGATAATCAATTCAATTGGCTCAATGAAATGTGCAAAAAGAAAAATGATAAAAGATGCTGTTATTTAACATCCTTTATCATTTAACATTGCCTTGTACGGTATTCAACCGTTATTGGATTTCCCATCCGATGGCCGAAGCTCCCAGTACGGCAGCACTGGCTCCGTCGAGTCCGCTAACAAGGAATTGGGCCTTGTTCTTGAAGATGGTCATTACGTGCTCATTGTAAGCTCGCTTGATAGGCTCCATAATCAGGTCGCCTGCCTTCACCATGCCGCCGAAGAAAATAAATGCCTCAGGTGAGCTGAAAGCAGCAAAGTCAGCACAAGCCTCACCAAGCATCTTGCCTGTGAACTCATAAATCTCCTTTGCCAGTTCGTCGCCTTTACCAGCAGCAATCGAAACGTCGAGTGACGTAATCTTCTCAGGATCCAGTTCGCGAAGCAGTGACGGACGGTTTGTCTTTGACAGCAGTTCACGGGCAGTACGAGCCACACCCGTTGCTGAACAGTACGCCTCCAGACAGCCTGTGCGTCCACAGCCGCAGGTGCGTCCTTCTGCACCACGTACCATAGTAACGTGTCCCAGTTCTCCTGCGAAACCGTCGTGGCCATAAAGCAACTGTCCGTTAACCACTATGCCAGAGCCTACGCCCGTTCCGAGGGTGATGACAATGAAGTTCTTCATGCCGCGTGCTACGCCATATACCATTTCACCTATGGCAGCAGCGTTGGCGTCGTTTGTCAGTGCCACAGGAATGCCCAGTGCGTCGCCGAACAGTTTGGCCAAGGGTACAATGCCGTTTCTTGCCCATGAGAGGTTAGGGGCAAATTCAATGGTGCCATTATAGTAATTACCATTAGGAGCACCAATACCCATAGCCTTGATTTTCTCAATGCCTCCCACCTGGTCGATAATCACCTGCAGTGCATCAACAGAAGCCCTTACGTAGTCTTCTACTGTGTCGAAACCACCAGTCTTAATGGCTGTAGTGGCTTTAATTTCACCACGTGCATCAACGATACCAAAAACAGAGTTTGTTCCTCCTAAGTCCAAGCCAATTACGTATGGCTTAATTGTCGGTTGTCCTTCCATAATTTTAAAATATTTTGGTTTTGATAGTTATTTCTTTCACGTTCTAAGGCGCAAAGTTAATGAAAAAAAATGATAATGCAAAAGTTTTAGTGAGAAAATAGAATACTTTTCATATATTTTTTGTACCTTTGCACTCGTTATGTCGTTTCCTATATATAATATAGTTGATCTGATATTTAAGGGAATGCTCATCGGAATGATAGCATCAGCCCCAATGGGACCTGTCGGCGTGCTGTGTGTACAGCGTACGCTGAACAAGGGGCGATGGTATGGTTTCGTGACAGGAATAGGCGCCGCAGTCAGTGATATCATCTATGCTGGCATAACAGGTTTTGGCATGTCGTTCGTCATGGATTTTGTCAACGATGCACAGAATCGCTTCTACCTTCAGATAGTGGGAAGTGTGCTGCTGCTGGCCTTTGGCATCTACACCTGGCGCAGCGACCCCACCTGTAACATGCATAAGTCCGGTTCACAGCGTGGGTCGCTCTGGTATAATACTTGGACGGCATTTCTGGTGACATTCTCCAACCCACTTATTATTTTCCTTTTCATGGGTTTGTTTGCCCAGTTTGCCTTTGTGTTCCCAGATCATCCGTTTGAGATGATTATTGGTTTCATGAGTATAGTGGCAGGTGCCCTGTTCTGGTGGTTCGGACTGACGTGGCTGGTTGACAAGGTACGTGCCATCTTTGATGACAATGGCATCAAGATCATCAATCAGATTATAGGTGTTGTCGTCATCGTCTTTTCACTGGTGTTCCTGTTGGGCACCACCACCAGTCTTTTCCGATTCTTTTAGTTGAACCATGTTTATAGCACAAGAGTTAAGAAAAAAGAACATAGCCGAATATCTGCTCTATATGTGGCAGATAGAGGACACCATTCGTGCCTTCGGTTGTTCGCTGAGCCGCATACGTCGTGAATACATTGATCGTTTCGACTACACAGACGAACAGAAAGAGGATGAAGCCGACTGGTTTGGCAATCTGATTAAGATGATGAACAGTGAGGGCTGTCGTGAGCAGGGTCACTTGCAGATTAACAAGGTGACGCTTCAGCAGTTGGAGGAGCTCCACGTACAGCTGCTGGGCAGTTCGAAGTTTCCCTTCTACAATGCTGAGTACTACAAAGTGTTGCCCTACATCGTAGAGTTGCGCAATCGTGGTGCCAATAAGGAGGAGAACGAAATTGAGACCTGCTTTAACTCGCTTTATGGTGTTATGCTGCTGCGTCTGCAGAAGAAGGACATTACGCCCAACACTCTGCATGCCGTCAAAGAGATTACCACTTTTATCGGACTGTTAAACGACTATTACTTAAAAGACAAAGAAGAACCCTTAGAGTTTGAATAATCTATGAACATTTTGATTACTGGCTGTAACGGCCAACTTGGAAACGAGATGCAGTTGCTGGAGAAGGAGCATGCCCAGCATACCTATTTTAATACTGACGTGCAGGAATTGGACATTAGCGACCAGCTGGCTGTTGAGCAGTTTGTGGCTGCCAACAAGATTGACGGCATCGTTAACTGTGCAGCCTATACTGCTGTTGATAAGGCTGAAAGCGACAAGGAACTGGCTACAACGCTCAACACCGTAGCGCCTGCCTATCTGGCTGCGGCTGTTGAGAAGCGTGGTGGATGGATGGTTCAGATCAGCACTGACTACGTGTTCGACGGAAGCAAGCACACTCCCTATGTGGAGACCGACACTCCGTGCCCCAACAGTGTCTATGGCTCAACCAAACTGGCCGGTGAGCTGGGTGTCTCTAAATTTTGTCGCAGGACCATGATTATCCGTACGGCATGGCTGTACTCCACCTTTGGCAACAACTTCGTGAAGACCATGATTCGTTTGGGACGTGAGAAGTCTGAACTGGGTGTTATCTTTGACCAGATTGGTACGCCGACGTATGCCCGTGATTTGGCGCGTGTCATCTTCGAGGCCATCAAGCAGGGAGTGAAACCTGGTGTTTATCATTTCTCTAACGAAGGTGTCATCTCATGGTACGACTTCACCAAGGCCATTCATCGTCTGGCAGGCATCACTACTTGTTATGTGCGCCCCTTGCACACCAGCGAGTATCCTACACCAGCCCACCGTCCGCACTATTCTGTGCTTGACAAGACCAAGCTGAAGCAGACTTACGGCATAGAGGTACCCTACTGGGAAGAGTCGCTGGCTGAGTGTATTAGTAAAATGTAAAATCCGTAAAAAGTAATTGTAGTTGTGAATCAAGAGATAGAACGAAGAAGAACCTTTGCGATAATTTCGCACCCTGATGCTGGTAAGACCACGCTGACCGAGAAGTTCCTGCTTTTTGGCGGACAGATACAGGTGGCTGGTGCTGTAAAGAGCAATAAGATAAAGAAGACTGCCACCTCTGACTGGATGGACATTGAGAAGCAGCGTGGCATCAGCGTGTCCACCTCCGTCATGGAGTTTGACTACACGCCTGAGGGGTCGGACGTGGAGTACAAGGTCAACATTCTTGACACTCCAGGCCACCAGGACTTTGCCGAAGACACCTATCGAACGCTGACGGCTGTCGATTCGGCCATCATCGTGGTTGATAGTGCCAAGGGCGTGGAGACTCAGACGCGTAAGCTGATGTCAGTCTGCCGCATGAGGAATACCCCTGTCATCATCTTCATTAACAAGATGGACCGTGAGGGTCGTGACCCCTTCGACCTGCTCGACGAGCTGGAACAGGAGCTGGAAATCAAGGTGCGCCCCCTCTCGTGGCCAATCAACCAAGGAGCTAAGTTCAAGGGTGTCTATAACATCTACGAGCAGAAACTCGATCTCTTCACTTCTGACAAGCAGCGTGTCACAGAAAAGGTGAGTGTAGAGCTTGGTTCCAGCGAGCTCGACCAGCGCATCGGCGAAACCGATGCGCACAAATTGCGCGAAGATCTGGAACTCGTCGATGGTGTCTATCCAGAGTTTTCTGTCGATGACTACCGTTCTGCTGAGGTTGCTCCTGTCTTCTTTGGCTCAGCCCTCAACAACTTTGGTGTGCAGGAGTTGCTCAATTGCTTTGTAGAAATTGCGCCAAGTCCCAAACCCACCAAGGCTGAAGAGCGCATGGTGAGCCCGGAGGAGCCTAAGTTTACAGGCTTTATCTTTAAGATAACGGCCAACATCGACCCCAACCACCGTTCGTGCATCGCCTTCTGCAAGGTCTGCTCAGGCAAGTTCCAGCGTAACCAACCCTATTTGCATGTACGTCAGGGTAAGACGTTGCGCTTTTCTTCGCCGACGCAGTTCATGGCCCAGCGAAAGAGCACCATCGACGAGGCTTGGCCTGGCGACATTGTCGGTTTGCCTGATACTGGCGGTCTCTTCAAGATAGGTGATACGCTCACTGAGGGTGAGCAGCTCCACTTCCGCGGTCTGCCTTCGTTCTCACCAGAGCTGTTCAAGTATATTGAGAATGACGACCCCATGAAATCCAAGCAACTGCAGAAGGGCATCGACCAGCTTATGGATGAAGGTGTGGCCCAGCTCTTTGTCAATCAGTTTAACAACCGTAAGATTGTTGGTACGGTAGGCCAGCTGCAGTTTGAGGTCATTCAGTACCGTCTGGAGAACGAGTATAACGCCAAATGCCGTTGGGAGCCCGTTCACCTCTATAAAGCCTGTTGGATAGAGAGTGACGACGAGCGTGAACTGGAGAACTTTAAGAAGCGCAAGTATCAGTATATGGCTAAGGACAAGGAAGGCCGTGACGTCTTTCTGGCTGACTCAGGCTACATGCTCCAAATGGCGCAGCAAGACTTTGAGCACATACGGTTCCACTTCACCAGCGAGTTTTAAAATAGTTAGTCGTACAATTCTAAATTAAGTTTATCAGAAGTGACACGCGAAGAAGACATCAAGAATGCAGTAGAAGTACTGCGAAGGGGTGGGGTGATACTCTACCCAACTGACACGGTGTGGGGCATAGGTTGTGATGCAACCAATGAGGAAGCGGTGAAGCGAGTGTACGAGATAAAGGAACGTGAGGACTCGAAGGCTCTGATTTGCCTGGTTGACTCTGACGCACGGTTACAGCGCTATGTGAGAAACGTGCCTGACGTAGCCTGGCAGCTCATTGACAGCCTGAGCGAAGGCGACGGCAAGCCAACGACGCTGATTCTGGACGGTGCTGTCAATCTGGCTCCCAACCTGATAGCCGAGGATGGCTCTGTAGCTTTGCGCATTACGCAGGAGCCTTTCTCAAAAGAGCTTTGCTTCCGATTCCAGAAGGCGCTGGTGTCAACGAGTGCCAACATCAGCGGCCAGCCAGCAGCTCAGAACTATTGCGACATTGACCCTTTGCTGTTGGAACGTGTCGATTACGTTTGCTGGAGCCGTCGCCAAGAGCACAAGCCCCACAAGCCCAGCAGTATTATACGTCTGAGACAGGACGGTGAGGTAACTATCGTAAGGAAATAAGGAAAGCGTGCTCCCTACTGTCCGACAGGCAGTGAGAACACGAAGCGAGCACCGCCAGTATAGCTGGTGTCGAGATACAGGTCGCCAGACAATCGTCTGGCGATGTTTCGTGCTACGGTGAGGCCAATACCCGTTCCGTCCACATATTCGTCCAGTTGAACAAATTCCTCGAAGATGTGCTCCGCCTCGCTGGCAGGTACGCCAATGCCGGTGTCTTCAACGGCATATTGCAGTACTTGAGCCTTGGGGTCGTAGCTGACATGTATGGTAATGTCGCCCTTTGCTGTGAACTTGACGGCATTGTCAAGCAGCAGTGTCAGCACGCGTGTCACCTGCTTCTGGTTAGTCACCATGTGCAGCTGGTTGGCTTCATGGTCCACCTTCAGGTTGAACTTCAGGTTCTTATAGCTGTCCATGTGTGCGTTGATGGCCGCCTGTGCTGCTGTGGCAGAGGGGCTCACCTGGTCATGTTGTTCTATGACGGCTTGCGAGTTAGCGTCAGAGAGCTCCAGCATTTTGTTGACCAGTTCTGTCATGCGGTCAGTATTCTCTCGAATCCTCTCACGTATGTTGTTCTTGGTGGTCTGGTCCATTTCTATGCCTGGCGACATCATAATCTGGGTGAAGCCGTTGAGCACGTTGAGTGGCGTTCTTATTTCGTGTGAGATGTTCTTGATAAACTCTGACTTCATGCGCGACGACTCCTCAGCCTTGTTGTTGGCATTTTGCAGTTCCTCGTTCAGGCGCTTCAGCTTACGGTTCTGATAGCGCCGATAGAGCAGGAAGGCAACGAGAATGGCGATGATGCTACCTCCAATAATGTAGGAAGACAAGATGCGCGTCTCCCGCTGCTTTCGCTCCATCTCGTCAAGCTGCAGCATGGCGCGCTGTTCGTCCATCTGACTCTGCAATACATGTGTATAGAGGGTGTCCTTGCGGTTGTAGAGCATGCGGTACTGTTCTGCCGCCTCGTCGTAGCGTCCAGCTTTAGTGAAGGCTGCAGCCCGCAGCTCATAAATCTTGTCGTCAACAGTCAGGTTGAGGCTCAGTGCAGAGTCGCTATAACTGATGGCATCGGCTGTTCGTCCCTCGGCCATAGCCAGACGTGCGTACATCTCAAACAAGTAATAGAGTGATAATACAGAATTGCCCTTCGCTTGGTAGCTTTCTGCAATCTTGATGGCGGAGCGTGCCTCGGCGTATTTCTTTTGCCCGATGTAGGCAGCCGCGTGGGCCATATAGCTGGTAACCAGCGTAGGGCTGACATTGGTAATGTTATGGAGTGAAATCAGTGACCTCATGTGCTCTGCCCATGAGTTGGCTACAGCGAGCTCTTCGTCATAGAGCCCTCGCTTGTCGAGTGCCTGGCAGAGCCCCTCATACACGCCGCTTATCATTCCTGTGGAGTCGTGTTCTTCAATGAGCAGGGCGACGCTGCGCTCGAAAGCGTCGGTAGCCTGGGTCAGCTCGTGTATGTCGAAATAAATGATGCCCATCTGCTTGTAAGCCATGGCCCTTCCTATGTTGTTGTTCTTCTTGAAGGCATCTTCCTGCATAGCCTTTGCCTCGCGCAATGCCGTCTGCATGAGTCCCAGGTCATGGCTTGCTGAGCATTTGCGCTGCCAGGCTTGATAGTAACGGTCCCACATTTGTTGTTTCTTGTACCATTCCATTTGCCTTCCCGCTTCAACGTACAGGCTGTCGAATCGTCCGTTATTGTTCAGCAGGGCTATTTTGTTCCATCTGGCTGATGCTTCGTTCTCTGGATGCTTCAGCTGCTGCTCCAGTTCGATAATCTCGTCGAGTACGGCATAGGCAGGTTCTACCTGACTGTTGGCGTAGTACAGTTTGAAAATGCTGCGCAGCACCTGTGTCCGCTCTTCGCCTTGCTTGGTGTTGAGAATGGCCCGCAGTGAGTCTGCCTGGCGTTGAATGTCCGATGGTGGTGTGCTGGCCACAGCCTGAAGCATGCTGAAAAACAGCAGCCAAAGGGTTATGGGTATGGTGGTTTCCTTGAAGGCTCGGCTCATGTCGTTAATAACTCAATTAGTTAGTTTGCTGCAAAGTTAATAAAAAAAGTGGATACGACAATAGATTTAGGACAATTTTTCAGGTAATACTGAAAAATATTCACTATTCACCGTTCGTAATTCGTAATTATTTTATATCTTTGTGGCTGTATTATGATGACAACTGACAACGGACAACTGACAACTGACAACAGAAGACCACGGTGGCTCGACCGCCTGCATGACTGGCGGACCACGCACATCAGCGACAGGCTGTTTATTATCATCCTGGCCTTGCTGGTGGGCTTCTTTGCTGCTGTGGCAGCCTTTGTGCTGCATTCGCTTATTAACCAGATAAGTGCGCTGCTGACAGGTCAGGTGGTGAGCACCGGAGCCAACTGGCTTTACCTGGTGCTGCCTGTTATTGGCATCTACCTCACGTCGCTCTTTGTACGTTACATTGTGCGCGACGACATTTCTCACGGCATTACTCGCATTCTCTATGCCATCAGTTCAAAGCAGAGCCGCCTGAAGGCTCACAATACGTGGTCGAGCGTGGTGGCCTCTGCCATTACCATAGCCTTTGGTGGCTCAGTAGGTGCCGAGGCGCCCATTGTGCTTACCGGCTCAGCCATTGGTTCGAACCTGGGCAGGCTGCTGCGGCTCGACAGCCGCACGCTGATGCTGCTCATAGGCTGCGGTGCGGCAGGTGCTATAGCCGGCATCTTCAAAGCCCCCATCGCCGGACTGGTGTTTACGCTCGAGGTGCTGATGATTGACCTGACCATGGCCTCGCTGCTGCCCATTCTCGTGTCGTGCGTGACGGCCACCTGCTTCACCTATATCTTTAGTGGCGACACCACGCTGTTCACCTTCCACATTGACTCCGACTGGACCGTTGAGCGCGTACCGGCCACGGTGCTGCTGGGAGTGTTCTGTGGCTTGGTCAGCCTTTATTTCATCCGCATGATGACAGCCACCGAAGGCATGTTTGCCCGTTTCAAGGATAAGCCCTACATCCGTCTCGTCATTGGCGGCGTCATGCTGAGCCTGCTCATCTTCCTGTTCCCCAGTCTTTACGGCGAAGGCTACCAGAGCATCAGCCTGCTGCTCAACGGGCGTACCGAGGCCGACTGGAACCAGATACTCGACGGTTCGCTCTTCTACGGCCACAGCGAGTGGCTCATTGCCTACTTGGCCCTGGTGCTGCTCACCAAGGTGTTTGCCACGTCGGCCACCAATGGGGCAGGGGGCGTGGGTGGCACGTTTGCACCCAGCCTGTTCATAGGCTGCTTTGCCGGTTTCCTCTTCTCGCGGGTGTGGAACCAGCAGGGCTTTGGCGTCTATGTGCCTGAGAAGAACTTTGCGCTGCTGGGCATGGCCGGTGTCATGTCAGGCGTGATGCATGCTCCGCTGACGGGCATCTTCCTCATTGCCGAGATAACGAGCGGCTACAATCTTTTCATGCCGCTCATGATTACCTCCGTGTGCGCGTACCTTACTATTATCATCTTCGAGCCACACAGCATCTACGGCATGCGGCTGGCCAAGCAGGGACAGCTCATCACCCACCATACTGACCACGCCGTGCTGACGTTGATGAGCCTCGACTCGGTGGTTGACCACGACTACGTGGCCGTTGACCCTGACATGGAGTTAGGGCAGATAGTACACAAGATATCGCGCAGCCACACCAGCCAGCTGCCAGTGCTCGACGCTGCAGGCACGCTGCTGGGCGAGATTGACATCAGGCGCATTCGCCACGTGGTATTCCGCATCGAGCTCTATCACCACTTTCAGGCTTCTCAGCTCATGTCGCAGCCGGCTGCCGTGCTGTCTGACACTCAGTCGATGGCCGAGGTGATGAAGGCGTTTGACAAGACAGGTGCCGACTGGCTGCCCGTGCTCGATGGCGATAACCACCTGAAAGGCTACATTTCCCGCAACCGCATCTATGGTACCTACCGCAAGATGGTGCACGACATGAGCCAGGAATGAATTTTTTCACTCTTCACTTTTTCACCTTTTCACTTTTAATATTCTACATAATGCAAAAAGAAGACTTACGTATAGTGTTTATGGGCACGCCGGAGTTTGCGGTGCCCACGTTGAAGGCGATGCTTGACGGCGGCTATCATGTGGTGGCCGTAGTCACACAGCCCGATAAGCCGGTAGGCCGTCATGGTTCCGTACTGCAGCCGTCGGCCGTCAAGCAGTTCAGTCTCGAACACGGACTGCCAGTGTTACAACCCGTCAAGATGAAAGACCCCGCCTTTGTAGAGCAGCTGCGGTCCTTTCAGGCCAACCTGCAGGTGGTGGTGGCCTTCCGTATGCTGCCGGAGGTGGTGTGGGACATGCCTGCCTATGGCACGTTCAACGTCCATGCCGCCCTGCTGCCGCAGTATCGAGGCGCGGCACCCATCAACTGGGCCATCATCAACGGCGAGCAGCAGACGGGCGTCAGCACCTTCTTCCTCGACCACGACATCGACACAGGCCGTGTCATCATGCAGAAACCGTTCCCTATCCCGTTCGATGCCGATGTGGAGTATGTGTATGACGGACTGATGCAACTGGGTGCCGACATCTGCATAGAGACCCTCGAGCGCATCATAGCGGCCGACGGCTCCCCCGTCAGCATTCCTCAGACCGAGCTGATGACGGCAGGCGAGGTGCTGAAGCCAGCACCCAAGCTGTTCAAGGAGAACTGCCGCATTGACTGGAGTGCCGGTGCAGAGCAGGTGAGGAACTTCGTGCGAGGCCTTTCGCCCGTGCCCGGTGCCTGGACGATTCTGGTGGGTCCTGACGGCCGTGAGACCCCTCTGAAGCTTTACAGGACGCACGTGGTGAGTGGCGACTCGGCAGGGGCTGTGGCAGGCACCATTCTCAGTGTGTCGCGTAACACCATGGCGGTGGTAGCCGGTCAGGGCACGCTGCTGGCCATTGACGAACTACAGCTGGCAGGCAAGAAACGAATGCGTGCCGCCGACTTCCTGAACGGAATGAAGGAAATTGAAAATTATTTCCTCAGATGACATAATAAAACGGGGTATTCTTACGTTAGGTAGATAGAAAGTCACAAACAAAACAATTCTGCCTATGAAGTATTTTACCCCCGACGTGTTGAAACCAAGTGAGAAAACCCTGAGACTGATCAAGCAAGTAGCTTACACCTATCGCTCGGCCAAGTTTGCCGATGGCACCACGGTCTCTTATTGTCTCAACTAAAGTCAAAGGTCAAAGGCTGAAGGTCAAAGGCCACTTCCCCTCAAGCCTTAGACTGGTTCCCTTAGACCTTAGACAAAAATCTCAAATCTGTGAAATGGTAAAAGTATCACCTTCCTTATTAGCCGCCGACTTCCTGCACTTAGAGCGCGACCTCGAAATCATTAACCGTAGCGAGGCTGACTGGCTCCACCTTGACGTGATGGACGGCGTCTTCGTGCCAAACATCTCGTTCGGCTTTCCTGTGCTGGAGGCAGTGGCCGCGTGTTGTAAGAAACCGCTCGACGTTCACTACATGGTGGTGCAGCCGGAACGTTACGTTCAGCGCACGGCCAGGCTGGGTGCCATGATGATGAACGTGCACTACGAGGCCTGTACCCACCTGCACCGCACCGTTCAGGAAATCCACGATGCAGGCATGAAGGCCGGTGTGACGCTCAATCCGTCAACGCCAGTGTCCATGCTCGAAGACATCATCGCCGACGTTGACATGGTGCTGCTCATGAGCGTGAACCCGGGCTTTGGCGGTCAGAAGTTCATTGAGAACACCATCGACAAGGTGAGCCGTCTGCGGCGGCTCATCACCGAGAAAGGCTGTCAGACGCTGATTGAGGTTGATGGCGGCGTGCAGGGTGAGACGGCTCCCCGCTTAGTGGCAGCCGGCGCTGACGTGCTGGTCAGCGGCAGCTACGTGTTCAAGAGTCCCACGCCCGAACAGACCATTCTGGAGCTTAAAGGGCTTTAGGACAAAGTGAAAAAGTGAAAAAGTGAAAAGGTGAAAAAGTGAAAAGGTCAAAGGTCGAAGGATGCTTCCCCAAAGCCTTTCACTTTTTCACTTTTTCACCTTTTCACTTTTTCACCTTTAATCTTAACTATTGGTGTCCGCTAAAACTTTTTTCAAGTTATATAAAAATTAAGGTCGGTATCCTCGCTTGGATTCCGACCTTTTTGTTATCT
>ONRS01000035.1 GCA_900320255.1 uncultured Prevotellaceae bacterium | reverse complement strand
TTTACGTATTTTTCGAAAAAAATGTTGCGAAATCCTTGCAAGTTATCGGATTTATGCCTATATTTGCACCCAAAAACGTAACTCCGCATAAGAGATACGTGTATATTGACATGAGAGAATAGAGAACAAATAACATTTTTTATTAATTAATTTTTAAATTAAAATCGTATGAACAAAAGATTTTTAGCTGCATTGCTTACCGGAGCATTCTTTATTGCTTCCGCAAGCATGTTTGTGTCTTGTAAGGACTACGATGACGACATCAAGAAGAACACTGAGAGCATTAATGCTCTTCAGAGTGAACTTGCTAGTCTGAAGACAAGTCTTACAAGTGAACTGGAGGCAACGAAGGCTTCTCTGAACACTGCTCTCGAGCAGAAGGCAGACGTGGCCGACTTGACCGCTCTTGCTTCGCGCGTTGCTGCCCTTGAGACTCAAATCAAGGAGATTGACAACTGCGCTAAGAAATCTGACCTCGAGACTCTGGCTACTACGGTTGCTGAGCTGACGGGTAGAGTTGAGGACTTAGAGAAACTGTTAGGCGAGGAGACTGCCGCTCGCAAGGCTGTCGAGGCTAACCTGGAACTTCAGAAGAAAGCTCTGGAGGCACTGGACAAGGAACTCGATGAGCTGGGCCTGAAGGTTGAGGCTAACACGAAGGCTATTGCCGAGATTCGCGCTGAACTGGACAAGTTCGCTCTGAAGTCTGATCTCGAGCAGCTCCGTGCTGACATGAACTCAATGAACGAGGCTCTCAGCAAGCGCATTGACAATATCTGGAACTGGATTAACGTGCTGAACGTATTCGTTAACAAGCACCTCACTTCTATGGTTCTCCAGCCGGAGTTCTACTGGGAAGGTCTTGAGGGTGTTGAGGTTCCCTATGCTGAGCCAAATATCTTCGTTGAGGCTGGTAAGTACTCTTTCGAATACACTGTAGCAACTGGTAGTACCGCTGGTACAACTAAGGTGAAGGTTGAGGTTGACAAGCACATGACTTGGAAGGGTGCTGGCAACTGTGAGGACGAGCTCGTTTGGGGTCCGACCCATCGTGAGTTCTACTCTCTCGATTATAATGCTGCTCCTGCTGCTGCTAAGACTAAGATCATCAGCAACGGTGGTATTCTGAAGTATCACATCAACCCGACAACTGCTGACCTCGAAGGTCTGAAGATCAGCTTCTGGGAGAACGATGCTACTCACTACACTCGTGGTAACAATGGTGCTATCAATGCTACTCCGAAGGAGGAAATCTTCTCTAAGAGTGGTAAGGAGAACAAGTTCCAGGGTGGTATCCTGACTGTTCCGTTCACTGTTGATGAGGAAAAGGTTACCGCTATGTTCATCGACTGGGCTAACACCATGCCTCTGACTATCGACCTCGCTGGCTATGAGCCTTGGTGGGATTCTTGGGCTGCATCTTATGACTCTGCTCATGGTGGTGGTATCATTGACGATGATGGCAACTACTATCCCGAGGGTGCTCCGCTGCCGTTCCTCGCTGCTCAGATGGAGCTGAACGACACTACTATCACTTCTGACTACGCTGTTGTAGTTCCCGCTATCATCGACATCGTTGCTCTGGCCGATAAGGCTCCTGAGGAGGTTCTCGACAAGGGTACATTCGTTGGTGATGATGGTCACGATGGTCATATCCGCGCTAACCACCTCTATGAGAGCACTGGTTACACAAGCTGCGACGACCAGAATTGCGCAGGTGCTATTCCTATGCCCGCTACTCACTCTCTGCTTTACAACGATCCTAACGGTATCGACCTGAAGCCGTTCATTGAGACCCACTTCTCTTATCTGACCTTCGCTAAGTATGGTACAAGCTTCGCTGACCAGATTATGACCGACGCTATGCTCGAGGCTCTGGGTCTGCACTATGAGTTCAAGGCTATCGACTATAAGATTGGTGGTAACAAGACTGGTGAGTCTGCTCACGTTCAGCAGAAGGGTGACAAGACCTCTGGTGTATTCGTTGCTCGTTCTGTAAACGCTGACGGTACTACTATTAAGGATCAGCCTGCTACTCGTGAGGCTGTTGACCGTGAGCCGCTGGTACGTGTTGACCTCGTTGACAAGGATGGTGAAATCGTTCGCTACGGTTACATCAAGCTCCGTATCGTTGACACTCTGCCGAAGGATCTCTCTGTTGAGATTGAACTTCCTGACTACTGGATGAACTGCGGTGATGAGCACGCTATCACTTGGTCACAGGTTGAGAACCTCATTCTGGCTAAGCTCGGTACCGAGGGTATGCTGAAGAAGGAGTTCGAGAACCAGTACTATCTCGATGTATATGGTGACTACCTGAACATGCCTTACCTGAACCCGGCTGCTGCTGGTGTTTCTGATCCCGCTGGTGAGCTTTACACTGGTAAGTGGATGGCTAAGCGTTACTATAAGAAGGCTGACGGCACATACGCTCTCGCTGCTGGTTCTGACACCGACGAGACCGACGCTGCTTCTTACAACAGCTTCACTGCTACCAACAACCACTTCGGTGAGGTTTGGTACACTCCCCATGACAACTCTACTGACGCTCACGCATGGGACGAGGCTACTAACGTTCTGATTTGGAACCTCTATCCTGGAACAGTTGAGCGCGATGGTACAGCTAAGGTTACCGATAAGGAACAGGCTGGTAACATGACAAAGGCTAAGTATCACAAGCTCCGTGAGGTTGCTGGTATCGACTACGATCATCCCGAGAGCCAGAACGCAGTTTCTACAGTTGTTCGCTTCAAGCACAAGCTGAATGGTACTTCAATCTATGTAACTCTCGTTATCCCGAAGACTAAGATTCACTTCGAGTATGGTAAGGTTGAGAATAAGGACTGGTCACACTGGTGGAAGTTCAACACTCAGCTCTACGGTGTTGAGTCTGACAAGGCTCCTTACTGGGATGAGTTTGACACTCACATGAATACTCCGGTTCCTGCATACGTAGCTTATCGTTGGCTGACTGTTTCTGACTTCAAGCAGGATCTCCGCGACTACTGGCACAGCCCTGAAGAGATGATTACTCTCCTTGGTGACAAGAGCAAGTTCACGAAGTTCTACACTGCTGGCAAGCCCAATGTTGCTATCGACTTCATCTTCACCACTCCGAAGGATGGTCTGAACAGCGACGGTGTAACCGCAAACGGTGCTGGTCAGTGGGTTGTAACTGGTGCTTCTGGCACGAAGTGGACCCTCCAGCTCTCTGCAGACGCTAAGAAGATTAACGCTGTGAAGAAGAATGGTGCTACTTATGGACCTGAGGAAGTATGTGTTATCCAGGCTGCTGCCGATGGTAACTCTTCTGAGCTCTACTACCACGGTCTTGAGGAAGCTGATCCGAAGCTCTATCCCGCAGCAACTGACCTGCTGAACAAGTCTGGTCGTTACGATGAGACTGGTGCTAAGCGTTACGGTGCTGGTACCGCAATGGGTGAGCAGCAGGATGCTAAGTACTTCGAGAAGAACGTCGATGAGACCTTCACCGCTTACATTAAGATTAATGTTTCTCACGATTGCTACGATCCTCTGATTGCTAAGCAGTACTTCAATGTACGCGTTATCCGTCCGATCAACGTTGCTGGTAAGGAGAAGAAGATTAAGGATATTCCTAACATCATGCAGAGAATCTCTATCCGTGACCTCGTTGATATCATCGACTACCGTGATATTCCTGTAGTTGGACGCTACGCTGCTGATCAGCCTGCTGACAAGAATGCATTTGGCTTCGCTGCTCCTGCATGGAGTAAGGTTGCTAACGGCACATTCGCTGATGCTGGTTACGTGAAGGAGCAGAACGCTGGTGTACCTTATGAGTTCTACGGTGTTCGTGACCTCGCAGTTATCTACAGTGAGATCCTCTCTGACCACCAGGCTCCTTACGCATTCCGTGAGAAGGGTGCTCTCCGCACTTCTGCTGACATTCTCGCTGAGCTGAACGTCAACCTCCGTCCGGTTAAGGATATTCCTTCACTCCGCGGTGGTCTGGAAGGCAAGGATTACCACGATGCAACTACTCCTCGTGTGCTGAGCCTCTGGAGCAATGACGCTAACCACTCTCTCGAGTACAACACTGCATGGCCTGCTGCTCAGCTGGTTGACATGACCAACGACAAGAGCTACAGCCTCGGTATTGGTAAGATTGAGTACACCAACAACTCAGGTATCACTCAGCTGTTCCACATCTATGTTCCTATCGCAGTTAAGTACAACTGGGGTAACATTAAGTGGGATAAGGATCTCGACAACGGCAAGCTCGATAACAACTACACTCAGAAGGTATGGGCTGTTATCACCGTTGATCCTTCTTACCTTGGTGAGTAATCATTAGATGCTCATTCAATTAGAAGCTAAATAACCCAAAGGGGAGCTTCCCGCAAAGGGATGCTCCCCTTTCTTTAACAAACAATTTGACAATGAAGAAACTATTTTTGTATTTCTCTGCTTTCTGCCTTACTTCCCTGCTTCTTGTAGGTTGCGGCGGATGTGAAAGCAAGAAGACAAATGTCCCTGATCCGTTTGCGGAGTATTCAGAACAGTTTACGAAGGAAGATACAACTGCTGTTATCGCTTTGGTTAATCAGTTCACTGAATATCTGAAGGCGAAGGACCTGAAGAGCGCTACGGAGATGATTTATTATCTTGATAAGGACTCCATTAAGGAGCTCGACCAGCGTAAGCAGAGCCGTCAGGCGCGCGCCTTACTTTATGTAATGGGCTGCCATGACTATAAGTTGGACCGCATCCTCTTTAAGTCTGATATCAATAACGAGGCGAAGCTCGATATTATCTTGTTTGATAAGCCTGCTGGTGACCCTCGTCCTAATAAGACTTCCTTCTACTTCCGTCCCGTGAAGTTTGAGGGTAAGTGGTATCTGACTACGAAGGACAACATCTCTGATACGCACAGTGAGTTGCGTAATGAGAAACTTAATGTAGATAATCCTTTTGAAGAAGATTCTGAAGAAAAAGCAGAATAATTTTGATGAAACATTGTTGTGAGGGTGTGTTGGAATGATCCAGCACATCCTTTTTAAATTTAAGTGTATGAAGAAACTCTTACTTTTCTCTCTTTTGTCGCTAATTATTTTCAGCTGTGGCCCGCAGATGCGTAAACAAGAGCAGTCTTCCAAGCCACAGCCCCAGCCTCGGGTAACCACGCAGCTGGAATGGCTAACCGGTACTCAACATGACTTTGGTGTTTATGTAGAACGCGAACCCAAGGACTTCGACTTTGTCTTCCGCAATGTAGGGAAAGTACCGTTTGTCATTGATTCTGTCGTTACGGCTTGTGGCTGCACTCAGACTCAGTATAAGAAGTCACCTGTTCAGCCTGGTGATGTTGACACTATTCGAGTCGTTTATTCTGGTAATGGTTTCGTTCCTGGCTATTTCCATCAGACCTGTACGGTGTTTGGCAATATCAGTGCTCCTGTAGAACTCAAATTAAAGGGAGTTTTCGACCACGCTGAGTGATGATTATAATTACGCAAATTTGGGGAAAAAGCAGGTCAAAAGCGTAGAAAAAGCGTAAAAAGTGCACTTTTTCGCTGGTTTTAGTTGATTTTTTCGATGTTTTTTGATTTGTTTTAATATTTTTTCGTATATTTGCACCCAAATATCACTTATAATTACATTATTAATAACGTTATGAAAATGAAAATGTTTATTGTAGCAGCTCTTGCTTTGTTTAGCTTGAGTGCTACTGCTCAGAGAACAGAACGTGTTATCGACCGTGTTGATCAGCGTACTGTTCAGGAGCTTGATCACCAGGAGGTGACAAAGAAGTTCAATTCTCACTGGTTCCTGAATCTTCAGGGCGGTGCTCAGTACACATTGGGTGAGGCAAAGTTTAAGAAACTGATTTCACCAAATGTTCAGGCAGCCATCGGTTATCAGTTCTCTCCGGTATTCGGTATGCGTCTGCAGGCTAATGGCTGGCAGTCAAGAGGTGGTTGGGCAGCTGATGTCCTTCCCCGAGACTACAAGTTTAAGTATGTTGCTCCCGGTCTTGACTTCATGTTCAACCTGTCTAACCTGCTCTGCGGCTGGAACCCCGACCGTGTATTTAACGTAACCGCATTCCTCGGTGGTGGTGCAAACATTGCTTGGGACAACGGTGAGGTTAACACCATTGCTAACGACGTTAAGGGTCAGCTGGGTAACTATGAGCTGGAGTATGTATGGGATGGCACCAAGGTTCGCCCGTTCGGACGTGGTGGCCTGCAGCTCGGCTTCCGTCTGAGCGACGCCGTTCAGTTCCTGCTTGAGGCTAATGCCAACATCCTCTCTGATAAGTATAACTCAAAGAAGGCAGGTAACGCTGACTGGTATTTCAACGGTCTGGCTGGTTTCCGCATCAACCTGAGTAAGACTTACAAGACTGAGACCCACGACATCTATCGTGATGTTGTAGTTTATGACACTATTTGGAAGGACGTTATCATTGATGACGGTGATGGCAATGACATCCGCATTGATCCCATCCGCCGCGACGTATTCTTCCAGCGTGCAAAGACCAACATTGAGGACACCGAGGTTTCTAAGATTAAGGACATCGCTGACTACATGAACAAGTATCCTCAGGCAAAGGTTAACATCGTTGGTTATGCTGACGTTCAGACTGGTAACGCCAAGATCAACGCTCGTCTCGCACAGCAGCGTGCTGACGTAGTTGTGAAGGCTCTTATCGACGAGTACGGAATCTCAGCTGATCGCATTACTTACGACTCTAAGGGTGACACCGTCCAGCCATTTGCTGAGAACGACCTGAACCGTGTAAGTATTTGTATCGCCAATGTTGATTAATTAATATTAATCCTAAATACAAAGGGGCGTGTCCGAAAAGACGCGCCCCTTTTTTGTTTTTTATGAAAGAAGATGCCGCTGCAGAAGCAGACAGTTTGATGCTGAATGCTTACGTTTACCAGTTAGTGAACCAACTCAGGCAGAATGGCCGGAACCGTACGGCCGAGACCTATCGCTGTGCTTTGAACAGCCTGCTGCGTTTCCTGCCTGTCAGTGACATCGAGCTCAGCCGTATTGATGCTCCGCTGATGCATGATTACGAACGCTATCTGCAAAACCGAGGTCTGCAAAGCAATAGCAGTTCCCTAATAAGGCGACTTTACATACCAAAACAACTTGTTTTGGTGGGTGACCTGGTAACACTTGCAAAAGAAACGTTACCTATGACAACTAACAGGCACTTAAGTGGTTAAAGGAAAAGGTGACACTTAGTAATTATTCAAAAATAACTTGGTACGATTACTAAATCGGTGTGATAAAGTGCTTGAGATAATCATACGAAAAGGGCGCTTTTTAGGTAAAAAGTCGTGCATTTTAACACATAAATCCATGCATTTAGACACACGGATGGAAATAGAATGGGAAATCATTGCGCTTTTACAAATATTAACCATGAGGAAGATTGTAATATGAAAAGATGTGACAGGCCAGTCCCGTGTCACATTTAGATTTTCTTATCCAGAACTGACGTATAGATGGTTATTGGCTTTTGCAAAAAAGCCACGGTTGTCAAAACAACAACCGTGGTATGTTAGGGTAAAAGTGGTTATTTAAGGCTATTTAAGCTGAATGCCGTCGGGGGTTATGGTGATGAGACGACGTTTGTAGAGGTCGCCAATGGCCTGTTTGTAGATTCTTTTGCTAACCTTGAAGCGGTCCTCGATGAGTTCCGCCGGGCTCTTGTCGCCGAGGTTGCAGCGTCCGTTGTTGTCCTTGAGGTACTGCAGAAGTACTTCCGTGAAGTCGAGGGCACGTTCGTGGCCCGTCATCTTCTGGTAGCGCTCAACCTTGGCAGTGGCCATGAGACGGTGGGTCTTCGGGTCTTCCATGACATAGACGTAATACTTCTTGCCCCGTTCCATGCGTACTTTCTGTTCGCCGAAGGGACAGAAAAGGTCTTTCATCAGGCCCCAGTTAAGGAAGGCCCCATACTCGTTAGTCCATGCGCACTCCAACCATGCGAACTCGCCGACCTTGGCCAGCGGGTGTTCGGTGGTGGCAATGAGGCGTTCGTCCTGGTCGAGGTAGAGGAAAACCTCTATATCCTGGCCGACGGCAATGCCGTCTGGTACATAACGGGCGGGGAGGAGGATTTCTCCGTTTTCGCCTCCGTCGAGGTAGAGGCCGAAGTCAACGCGTTTTACCACGCGCAGGGTGTTATAGTCGCCGAGTGTAATCATTCTTCTGTGGGGCTAATGGGGCTAATGGGGCTAATAGGGGTGGGGAGTTCCAGGAGGCCGTCACGCATTTTAATGGTGCGGTCGGTAAGGGTGGCAAGTCCTTCATCGTGGGTGACGATGACGAAGGTCTGGCCGAAACGGTCGCGCAGGTCGAAGAAGAGCTGGTGCAGCTCTGCCTTGTTCTTGGTGTCAAGCGAACCGCTGGGCTCGTCGGCCAGGATGACTGCCGGGCTGTTGACGAGTGCGCGGGCTACAGCCACACGTTGCTTCTCTCCGCCCGAAAGTTCGTTGGGCTTATGGGTGGCACGGTCGCTGAGTCCCATAAACTCCAGCAGTTCTGCAGCCCTTTGGTGTGCTTCTTTCTTAGAAGTTCCGGCAATGAATGCGGGTATCATGATGTTCTCGATGGCGGTAAATTCCGGCAACAGCTGGTGGAACTGGAAGACGAAGCCGATGTGGCGGTTGCGGAAGTCGGCCAGTTTCTTTTGGGAGAGTTGTGTGGTGTCGATACTATCGACACATACAGAACCGCTGTCGGGGCGGTCGAGGGTGCCGATAATTTGTAGCAGGGTGGTCTTTCCTGCTCCGCTGGGGCCGACGATGCTGACCACTTCGCCTTTGTCAATATGCATGTCGATGCCTTTCAGTACTTGTAGCGAGCCAAAGCTCTTGGTAATGCCTTTGATGTCAATCATAATTTTTATGGGTCTTATGGGCCTTATAGGGCTAATGGGTTTTGTTGAGTTTCTTCAACAGCCAGTCGTAGATGCTGCTCTCCTCGTGGTGCTGAGCCTCGGTGAAGGTCATGCTCTCGTCCTTCGTCTCACCATACTGGTCAGGGAAGATAATCATAAGGTTCTTGCCAGAGAAGTGCTGCATGAGCTCATTGGGCAGTCGGTCCATGGCGTTCTTATAGGAGATGGTGCCACGGCGGGCGGTGACTACGACGAACATGTGGTCTTCGCGAATGTTCTCTGCCAGTTTGGGCAGCTCGTTCCAATGCGCCATGTAGGTGTATTCGCCACGCACGTTGGGGTGACGGTTATTGACGTATTCACGTATGAGGATGAGACTCTCATGACGTCCGTGGAACTGTATGCGGCAATCCAGGTTCCCCGACATGCGGCAAAGACGTTCCAGCCAGCGTTGGAAGCCTGGTTCAAACTCCGCCCTCGACGGTACGCAGACCTGTATCCGGCGCAGCGTGTTCAGCGGCTGTACGAATCGGGTCAGCACAATCTGCCGGTTCAGTCCATTGTATAGGCTCTGAATGAACTCTCCCCAGAACTTTGGGTTGTTGTCAGTATGCACGTGCATACCCATGATGATGTCGGAGGCACCCGTCTCGCGGAAAGCATGCTTGATGCCGTTGGCAATGTTTGTTGCCAGGCGCACCTGAGTCACCATTCGCACGTCACTGGCACTGGCCTGCTGTTGCAGCTGTTCCAATAGCTGCAGTCCCTGCTTGCGGTGGTTGGAAGAGTTCTGGTCGTCATAGACCACATTAAGAGCCACCAGTTCGTTGTTCAGCTTCGTATTGCGCATCATGATAGCCAGTTCCAGCAGCTGAGGCGCTATTTCCGGATATTTTACGCAGAGCAGTATCTTTTCGGGTGTCTGGCTTGTGGTGTTGTCCGTTGTCCGTTGTCCGTTGTCCCTCAGTATAATCTGCTGTGCGGCATGTTCGGTCATCATGGTGCTGACGATGCAGGTGACAAGAATCATGATGACGACACCGTTGAGCATGTCGTCAGTCACCAGGTATTGCCCTGGTGCCACTTCAATGCGCATACCCACCATAATCATGGCGATGGCACCGGCGGCATGGGCACTGGTCAATCCGAACATCATGTTACCCTCGGCTTTCGGCAACTTGAACAGCAGGCTTGACAGATAAGCTGCCACGGCCTTTCCGAACGTACCGAAGAAGGCTATCAGCCCCACAATCCACAGCATGTGTGTTCCTTCAAACAGTGTGCGGACGTTAATCAGCATGCCCACACCAATCAGGAAGTACGGAATGAAGAGCGCATTGCCAATAAACTCGATGCGGTTCATCAAGGGCGACACATGCGGTATATACCTATTTAATATAAGGCCCGAGAAGAAAGCTCCGAAGATGGCCTCCAGGCCAATGGCCTCTGTGAGTGCAGCCGAAAGGAACATTACCGACAGCACAAAGATGAACTGCATGACGGCATCGCTGTAACGGCGCAGGAAAAAGCGCGTCACTCTGGGAATGAGCAAGAAGCTTCCCGCGCAGAACAGGGCAATCTTCAACAGGAACCAGAGCCAGAAGAGAAGAAGGCTGAGTGTTGAGTGTTGAATGTTGAGGTTAGAGTGGGAGGCCGTCAGTCCTGCCAGCATGACCAGCGCCATGAACAGAGAAATCATGGACGACCCGACGCTGAGCGACACGCTGGAGTTGCGTTGCAGGCCATAGCGCGTAATGATAGGGTAGGCAATGAGCGTGTTCGATGCCATGATACACCCCAGCAGGAACGACGACGGTGAACTGTAGTCCAGCAGCCACATGGCCATGAAATAGGTCATGATAAGCGGCACGAAGCAAGTCAGGGTTCCGAAAATAAGGAAACGCGAAGAGTTCCTCTTGATGCCTTCCGTGTCCATTTCCAGTCCTGCCAGGAACATGATGTAGCAAAGTCCCACGCGTCCGAACAGCTCAAACGAGTTGTCGCGTTCCAGAATGTTCAGCCCATATTTTCCCACGAGCACACCCGCCAGCACCATACCGATGATGTGCGGGATACGCAGTTTGCCCATGATGATTGGGGCAAACAGGATGATACAAAGCACGACGAAGAATATCAGCGTCGGGTTCGTGATGGGGAAATATGCAGCTAAAGTAAGCATTTCGACTGCAAAGTTAGCAATTTTTTGAAATAAATTACTACCTTTGCAGCCAAAATATGAACCAAAAGAAAGAATTAGGCTTATGAAAGTAGCAATTGTGGGCGCCTCAGGCGCTGTGGGTCAGGAGTTTTTGCGCATTCTTGACCAGAGAAATTTCCCGATGGATGAACTGGTGCTGTTCGGCAGTGAGCGTTCGGCAGGCACTAAATACACGTTCCGTGGCAAGGAGTTGACCGTGAAACTGCTTCAGCATAACGACGATTTCAAGGACATCGATATTGCCTTCACCAGTGCCGGAGCCGGAACGTCGAAGGAGTTTGCCGAGACCATTACGAAGTACGGCTGCGTGATGATTGACAACTCGAGCGCCTTCCGCATGGATGACGACGTACCCTTGGTGGTGCCTGAGTGCAATGCCGAGGACGCCCTGAACCGTCCGCGTGGCATCATTGCCAACCCGAACTGTACCACCATCATGATGGTCGTCGTGCTGCAGCCGCTTGAGCAGCTGAGCCACATCAAGCGCATTCACGTCTCCAGCTATCAGAGTGCCAGCGGTGCCGGTGCTGCCGCCATGGCCGAGCTGCAGCAGCAGTACAAGGAGATGGTGGAAGACGGCGAGGTGAAGACCATCAAGAAGTTCCCGCATCAGTTAGCTTACAATGTGATTCCGCAGATTGACGTGTTCCAGCCCAACGGCTACACGAAGGAAGAGATGAAGATGTACAACGAGACGCAAAAGATTATGCACACCGATGCCAAGTGTTCGGCCATGTGTGTCCGTGTCTCGTCGTTACGCAGCCACTCTGAGAGCGTATGGATAGAGACCGAGCGGCCCATCAGCGTAGAGGCCGCCCAGCAGGCCATAGCGCAGGCTCCCGGCTGTACGCTGGTTGACGACCCTGCCAACCTGGTTTATCCCATGCCGTTGGAGACAGCCGGCAAGGACGATGTCTATGTTGGCCGTGTACGCAAGGACCTGAGCGACGAGAACGGCCTGACGTTCTGGCTCTCAGGCGACCAGATTCGCAAGGGTGCTGCCCTGAATGCGGTGCAGATTGCTGAGTATCTGGTTAAGGTTGGCAACGTAAAGTAGCACCTGGCACCGGTAATTCGTGGCCAGATGGTAGAGCAGATGACGGCGGCTGACGTACAGCGAATGGCACAGATGATGCTGGCCTCCGGGCGACGTATTGAAGTAACCATGCTGTCGGAGTAATCCGACGGCATGGCTCTGCTGTGACAAATTGTGAAGAATAAGGGGAAAATTAAGCGTTTTTGGAAGATTTTACGGGAATATGTTAAATATTTGTGCAAAAAAGCGCGTTTTTTACAAATTTATTTGTTTTTTACAAAAGTAAATAGTACCTTTGCAGAAAGTTTTGTCTTAAAAAGGCAGGATTTGATATGCGATAATATAATGTACAGGTACATATTTAATAATAAAAAGAATAAATTAACAAGAGAGTGTTTATGGGAAAAAAGATTACACTGATTCTGTTCGGCCTGCTCCTCAGTGTGGGGGTTGCTTTAGCACAGCACAGAATCACAGGTACAGTCATTGATGAGAACGGTGAGCCCTGTATTGGTGCCACGGTGCTCGTTCAAGGTTCCAGAACAGGTACGACAACCGACGTTGACGGTCATTTCACCATTACGGTGCCGGCCGGCAAGAAGCTTGTGATAAGCTATATCGGTATGACTTCGCAGACGGTGAAGCCTGTCGATGGAATGACGGTTACGCTGCAGCCAGATGCACTGAGCATCGGCGAGGTAGTAACCATTGGTATTATGAAACAAGATAAGCGCTTGTTCACGGGTGCAACGACGAAGGTGGATGCCGAGAAGGCCAAGCTGGACGGTATTGCCGATATCTCCCGTTCGTTGGAAGGACGTGCTGCCGGTGTGTCCGTGCAGAACGTGTCGGGTACGTTTGGTACCGCACCGAAAATCCGTGTCCGTGGTGCAACGTCTATCTACGGTAGCTCTAAGCCGCTGTGGGTGGTTGACGGTGTCATCATGGAGGACGTGACCGAGGTGGATGCCGACCAGCTGTCGTCGGGTGACGCTGCAACGCTGATTTCAAGTGCTATTGCTGGTCTGAATGCTGACGATATTGAGTCGTTCCAGATTCTGAAGGACGGTTCGGCCACCTCTATCTACGGTGCCCGCGCCATGGCCGGT
>ONRS01000103.1 GCA_900320255.1 uncultured Prevotellaceae bacterium | reverse complement strand
TGGTTGCCGCCGCAAAAAAGCCCCGTCAATGCCGTGAAATACTCGATACCCTTTAAGTCGGCAATGTTGTAACCGAAAACACCTATTAACGTCACCCCAGCAATCTCGGCTTCCGTCAGCACGCCGTCCTGACCGTAGTCTTGGGATAATACCCAGTTGCGGAAATTCTCGTCTGGGAAGGTTGTTGAGTTAATGGGAATGCCCGTTGAAGTATCGCCGTCATACTCGACCCAATCGTAATCGCTGTTCATTGCATAGACCTTCCAACCTTTCGCCTTGGCTGCTGCTACCTGCGACGTTGTAATGACGTTCTGTTCGTTAGAGCTGTTAAACCACTTCACATATAACTGTCCATTATTTGCTGGCAGGCTCTCCACCAAATTGCCCATCTCTGTTTCATTAATCTGGTTGACGTAGCATTCAAGCCTATACAATGCCGTATTCTGCGATATGTCAAGAGAGGTCAGCTGGTTGTTGTTGCAATCAAGATACGCTATTGCCGTATTCTGCGACAGGTCAAGAGAGGTCAGCTGGTTGACGGAGCAAATTAGCACCCCCAATTCTGTATTCTTCGATAAATCAAGAGAAGTCAAAAGGTTGTTCTGGCAAGAAAGAGACACTAATTCCGTATTCTGCGACAAGTCAAGGGAGGTCAGCTGGTTGTTTTGGCAATAAAGCGACCACAAAGCCGTAAAATGCTCGACACCCTTTAGGCTAGCTATGTTTTTCTCTGAAACATCTATTTCCGTCACCCCTGCAATCTCATCTTCCGTCAGCACACCGTCCTGACCGTAGTCTTGGGCTAATACCCAGTTGCGGAAGTTCTCGTCGGGGAAGGTTGTTTCGTTAATGGGAATGTCGTCTGATCTCGTCTGGAGCGGTATGGCCATGAGGATGGTCATCGTCATAAGTGTCAATAATTGTTTTCTCATAATAATTATTGTTTCTAAATGAATACTTCCAGTCCAAAGGTTACGTGAGGAAATAGACAGAAAAAGAAAACGTGGACTGATTTACTTCATCTACGTTCTTCGAGGTATCGGCAAACACCTAATGCACTTAAACGAGTAAAAGCCCACGCCTTGCGACGTGAGCATCCTGAACTTTTACTCTTGTGCATTCTTCTAAATTTTGCCGATTTTCGAAGAACAAGATTCAAGCGGACGCTTCTTATCTATATGTCTTTTTGTCTTTCTTTATTAGCTCATAGGCATTCGAGTGTTTAAGTGGTTCTACGATGTGATGTTATTTACAATTGATTGATTGCTTCTTCCGTCAGGCCGGTAGCCTTTTCAATATCCGTGAGGCTGAGCCCCATCGTCTTCAGGTTACGGGCAATGGCCAATGCTTTCTCATATTCTCCTTCCGCGCGACCTTGCTGCACAGCACCATTATAGGTGTTCAGCGTGTCGCGATACACCTTCAGAGCGTGGTCATACTTGATACGCTCATCCTTGGTCATTGCACTTACTTCGGCTATTTCCTCTAACCGCTTGAATACCGCATTCTGAGCGGCCCATGGCAATCTGCTTAATGTGTCCATATTCTTTTCTTGCCGACAAAGTTACGAAAAATCGAGCGAAGAACAAAAGAAACTCGTTTATTTTTTTCTTCCGAGTGCTAAGTAAGTTCGCCACAACGTGGCAAAGTTACGAAGAAACGGAGAGAAAAACAAATTTTTCCCTGTTTTTTTGAGAAGACAAAGAAAAACTGCCTTTGGTTCATACCGTTCGTCTGTCCGGGGGCAGTCCTAATAACCGTGTGCATTTTCCATTTTGCCCTCACGATAGTCCTGTGTGGTGAGGCCAGTCATGCGCTTAAAGTACTTGCAGAAAAAGGAGGGATTGGGGAAGTTCATCTCGTCGGCTATCTGGGCTGCACTCTTGTTGGTGTGGCGCAACTCTACCTTTATGCGCGTGATGATGGCATCGTCAATCCACTGCTTGGCGGCCTTGCCGCTGACCTGTTTCACCAGTGTGCTCATATAACGGGGCGACAGGAAAAGCCGCTGGGCATAGAAGTCGATGTTATGTTCGCGGGTGGCATAACGGCTGACCAACTGTAAAAAGTCGGTGAACAGCCGCTGTTCGCGTGAGAGCGTCTGACGACTTTCGTTCTCATGACGATTCCAAAGACAGTCAGCCTGCCACAAGAAGGCCGCCGTCAGGCTGAGCACCACCTGCGGAGCTATTCTTTCGCTGTGCATGGTATTATATAATAAGGTGTGGAGGACCTCCATTTGCTGCATCTCTTCGTTTGTCAGCATGAAGTGACAATCGCGCACATGACCGTCCATCAGCTTGGGCAGGCCGGAAGGGAACGCCAGGCTGACAATTTCGTCAGTAAGCGACAAGCCAAAACCACTCAAGTCGTCAGTATAGTCCTGAGGCTGCACGATGCTGTTCTGGCTCAGGAAAATCATTTGCCCTGCCTCAAAATGGTGTTCGGTCAGATTAACCATAGGGTTGGCACTGCCCTGCTTCAGTATCATGACACGCATTTCAGGCATCACGAAGGTATCGCCCGAAAGCCTCGTCATCAATCGGCTTATGGGAGGGTTACGCGCCACGAGCAGATGCTTGGCAAGATAATCGCTCATTAACTGTTCCTGGTTCTCAGGACTGTCACCGTCGTTGAATGCAGGGTCGTTTCCCTCAAACAGCCTGTTCAGCTGACTTAAGTTGAATTGTTTTAATCTTTTCATGACGTTCTCATCTTATTCCGGTGCAAATATACGCAAAAGGACGGAATATGCAAGGCCTAAAAAGACGAAATCGTACGAAAAGGACATATATTCATCGAAAAAGATAGTTAAAGTATGCAGAAAACACCCTAACTTTGCACCCAGAACACTAAAACAAGAAGCGTATGAAGAAAAGACTGCTCATTTTATCGTTTATAGCCGGCCAGCTGTCCTTAGGCTATGCACAGACATTAGAGGAATGTCAGCAGGCGGCCGAACGGAACTATCCGCTCATTCAGCAGATGGACCTGATAAGGCAGACTACCGACCTGACCGTACAGAACATCCAGAAGGGCTGGCTGCCACAAGTGTCGGCTACGGCACAGGCCACTTACCAGAGCGACGTGACGGCATGGCCTGACCAGATGCACGCCATGATGCAGCAGATGGGAGTCACGATGGAGGGCCTGAAAAAAGACCAGTACCGTGTGGGCATTGATGTGCAGCAGACGGTGTTCGACGGCGGAGCCATCAAGAACCAGAAGGCGGTGGCCCAGCTGCAGGGCAGCGTGGAACTGGCCCAGAACGAGGTCAGCCTATACCAAGTACGGCAGCGCGTGAACGAAATGTTCTTCGCCCTGTTGCTGCTTGACGACCAGATACAGCTGAAACGTGACCTGCAGGAACTGTTAGAGGGAAACGAGAAGAAGCTGGCCTCCATGCTGAAAAGCGGTACGGCGGCCGAGAGTGACTTCCTGAACGTGAAGGCGGAAAAGCTGAACGCGGTGCAGCAACTGACCAGCCTGCAGTCACAGCGGCAGACGGTGGCAAGGATGCTCAGCGTGTTTTGCGGACGACCCTCCATTACGCCTGTGAAACCCAATATGCAGGAGGCCTTACAGCAGCCGGGGAATGGGTCCCGGCCAGAACTCCGCGTCATTGACGCACAGCTCCGTCTGACTGACGCACGGGAGAAAGCCCTCAACGCGGCGCTGATGCCGCGCCTGGGCATCTTCGCACAGGGGTACTACGGCTACCCCGGACTGAACATGTTTGAGGACATGATGCACCGCCAGTGGTCGCTGAACGGCATCATCGGCGCACGCCTCTCGTGGAACATCGGGGCTCTCTATACCCGTAAGAACGACAAGGCAAGACTCAACACTCAACGCTCAACACTCAACGTTCAGCGTGAGGTGTTCCTGTTCAACAACAACCTGGAGCAGATGGAGCATAACGAAAGCATCAGCCGTTACCGTCAGCTGATGGCCGACGACGAGGAGATCATCCTGCTGCGGTCACAGGTGCGCAAGGCGGCAGAGTCGAAACTGGCCCACGGCATCATCGACGTGAACGACCTGCTGCGTGAAATCAATGCTGAGAATGCAGCACGCGTGCAACAGAGCATGCACGAAATACAGATGCTGAAAGAGATTTACAACCTGAAATATACAAAGGGAGAATAATAAGAATTGAAGAATTGAAAAAAGACTGAACGATATGAAAACAAAGAGAAAAAGCAAGTTAAGGAACATGGCGAAAGCGGTTTTACCCTTTTACCTTTTTACCCTTTTACCTTTATTTACCGCCTGCGGAAACGAGGAGAAGGAATACGACGCTACGGGCACGTTCGAGGCCACTGAGACCACCATGTATGCCGAGCAGAGCGGCACGCTGCTGACCTTCAGCGTCAACGAGGGCGACAACATTAACCAAGGACAGGAAGTGGGGCTGGTGGATACCACGCAGATATGGCTGAAGATTCAGCAGATAGCTGCCACTAAGAAGGTGTATCAGAGTCAGAAACCCGACATTGACAAGCAGATTGCCGCCACACGGCAGCAGTTAGCCAAGGCCAAGGCCGAGCGGCAACGATACCAGGAACTGGTGGCCGACGGAGCGGCACCAAGCAAGATGCTCGATGACGCCAACAACCAAGTACTCGTGCTGCAAAAGCAGCTTGACGCCCAGTACTCAGCACTCAACACTCAACACTCAACGCTCAACGCTCAACTCTCTACCGCCGACGTTCAGGTGAGCCAGCTGAAGGACCAGCTCAGCAAGTGCCATGTGGTGGCACCCATCAGCGGCAGCGTACTCGAGAAATATGTGGAGCAGGGCGAGTTCGTGACCACAGGCAAGCCGTTGCTGAAAGTGGCTGACACGGAAAACATGTATATCCGTGCATACGTGACATCGGCCCAGCTGCAGACCATCAAGGTGGGACAGAAGGCCAAGGTGTTTGCCGACTATGGCGACGGTCAGAAGAAGGAGTACGAGGGAAGGGTGAGCTGGATTAGCAGCCGCTCTGAGTTTACCCCCAAGACCATTCTGACGGATGACGAACGGGCCGACTTGGTCTATGCCGTGAAGGTGGCCATCAGGAACGACGGCTTTGCCAAGATAGGAATGTATGGAGAAGTGAAGTTTGGGGGAAATTGAAGAATTATGCAAGCAATAGAGGTCAGTCATATCTCAAAGTCGTATGGAAAGGTCCAGGCACTCAGCGACGTGTCTTTCTCGGTCGGTCAGGGTGAGGTGTTCGGGCTGATAGGTCCTGACGGTGCCGGCAAGACCACGATGTTCCGCATTCTCTGCACCCTGCTGCTGCCTGACCAGGGTACGGTGACAGTCGATGGCTACGACACGCTGAGCCAGATGAAGAAGATTCGCCGCCGTGTGGGCTACATGCCCGGCAAGTTCTCGCTCTATCAAGACCTTACCGTTGAGGAGAACCTGCAGTTCTTCGCCACGCTCTTTGGCACAACGGTGGAAGAGGGTTACGACTCCATCAAGGCCATCTACTCGCAGATTGAGCGGTTCAAGGACCGAAAGGCGGGAGCACTCTCTGGCGGAATGAAGCAGAAGCTGGCACTGAGCTGTGCGCTGGTTCACAGCCCCAGCGTGCTGTTTCTTGACGAGCCGACAACGGGCGTTGACCCCGTGAGCCGCAAGGAGCTTTGGGACATGCTGGGCACGCTGAAGGAGCGCGGCATCACCATCGTGGCCTCCACACCTTATCTCGACGAGGTGCGCCGCTGTGAGCGGGTGGCCTTCCTGGACCACGGGAAGGTGCGCGGCATCGACACCCCCGAGGTCATCCTCAGCCGCTTTGCCGACATCTTCAACCCTCCTGGCATCGTCAAGGATACAGAGCCCCAGTCTGAACCGGAAGAAAACATCATTGAGGTACACCACCTGGTCAAGGCCTTCGGCACGTTCCATGCCGTTGACGACATCTCGTTCAGCGTCCGCAAGGGCGAGATATTCGGTTTCCTTGGAGCCAACGGAGCCGGTAAGACGACAGCCATGCACATGCTGACCGGACTGAACCAGCCCACTAACGGCACGGGGACCGTAGTTGGCTACGACATCCGCACGGAGCACGAGCAGATCAAGAAGCACACCGGCTATATGTCACAGAAGTTCTCGCTGTACGAAGACCTGACCGTTGCCGAGAACATACGCCTCTTTGCCGGCATCTACGGCATGAAGAGCGAAGAGATCAGGGTGAAGACCGACGAGCTGTTACGCCGCCTGCAGTTTGAGGAGCACAGAGACGACCTGGTGAAGAGCCTGCCACTGGGGTGGAAGCAGAAGCTGGCCTTCTCGGTCAGCATCTTCCACGAGCCGGGGGTGGTGTTCCTCGACGAACCGACGGGCGGTGTTGATCCCGCCACGCGCCGCCAGTTCTGGGAGCTCATCTACGACGCTGCCGCACGCGGCATTACCGTCTTCGTGACCACCCACTACATGGACGAAGCCGAGTATTGCGACCGCATCAGCATCATGGTGGATGGCAAAATCAGCGCGCTCGGCACGCCCGACGAGCTGAAGCGCCGCTTCAACCAGCCCGACATGGGCCACGTGTTTACCTACCTGGCCCGCCAGGCTACCCGCTCGTCTGACTAACGTTAGACCTTAGACCAAAATCAATCGAAAAAAAATGAAACAATTCCTGTCATTCGTCCTGAAGGAGTCACGCCACATTCTGCGCGACCGCCGTACGATGCTCATCCTCTTCGGCATGCCCGTCGTGCTGATGCTGCTCTTCGGCTTTGCCATCACCAACGACGTAAAGAATGTGCGTACGGTGGTAGTGACGTCACAGATGGACCAACGGACTCAGCAGGCCGTTGACCGTCTGGCTGCCTCGGAATACTTTAGCATCATTGCCACCGTTGGCACCAGTCGCGAGGCAGAGCTGCTCATTCGCAGTCAGAAGGCTGACATCAGCCTCATCCCCAGCCTTACACAAAAGGAGAAAGGCGGCGGGCACTACTGGCAAATCATGGCAGACGGCAGCGACCCTAACATGGCGCAGCAGTGGGTCACCTATGCACAGGCTATTCTGTCACAACCCGCCAACAGCAAAAACGGACCGGTACTGAAGCTTCTCTACAACCCGCAGATGAAATCGGCCTATAACTTCGTGCCTGCCATCATGGGCATGCTGCTCATGCTGATTTGTGCCATGATGACCTCCATCAGCATCGTCCGTGAGAAGGAGAAAGGCACGATGGAAGTGCTGCTCGTCTCGCCCGTACGTCCGCTCATGATAATCGTGGCCAAGGCGGTGCCTTATCTGGTGCTGGCCTTCCTCATCCTCATCACCATTCTGCTCATGGCCCGCTACGTGCTGGGCGTACCGCTGGCAGGCTCCATTGTCTGGATTGTGGTGGTCAGTGCCATCTACATCCTGCTGGCTCTCTCGCTGGGACTGCTCATCTCTAACGTAGCCCAGAGCCAGCTGGTGGCACTGCTCATGTCGGCCATGGTGCTGCTCATGCCCATCGTCATGCTCTCGGGCATGCTCTTCCCCATTGAGTCGATGCCTACCATTCTGCAATGGGTGTCGGCCGTCGTTCCGCCCCGCTACTACATCGAGGCCATGCGCAAACTCATGATTATGGGCGTGGGCATTGAAGAGGTGGCCCGCGAGGTGCTCATCCTTTCCTGCATGACCCTCCTGCTGCTGGCCGTCTCGCTGGCCAAGTTCAAGAACCGTCTGGAATAAACGCCCCCACTGGCATAACGAAATACCGAAATGATGATAAAATACTTAATACAAAAAGAGTTTCTGCAAATCAGGCGCAACGCCTTCCTGCCCCGGCTCGTCGTCATGTTCCCCATCATGATTATGTGCGTCATGCCGTGGGTCATGAACCAGGAGGTGAAGAACATCCGCGTCTGCGTGGTAGATGTTGACCACACCGCTCAACGCATCATACACAGCATTGAGCAGAGCCGCTACTTCATCTTTACCGGACAGAAAGCCACTTATGCCGAAGCACTTGCCGACATAGAGAAAAGCCGCACTGACGTGATACTCGAGATTCGTGACGGACAAGCCCTCATTGCCGCTAATGCCGTCAACGGCACCAAGGGGGCAATGGGCGCGGCCTACCTGTCGCAGATTGTCAACCAGCAAATACTACCCTCCTCCCCCATGGAGAAGATGCAGGGGGCCGTACTCTATCTCTACAACAAGCACCTGGACTATAAGGTGTTCATGATTCCTGCCCTGCTGGCTATTGTCATGATGCTGATGTGCGGATTCCTGCCTGCCCTGAACATTGTGGGCGAAAAGGAGGCGGGCACCATTGAGCAAATCAACGTCACACCCGTATCGAAGTGGTCGTTCATTCTGGCCAAGCTCATTCCTTACTGGATTATTGCACTGTTCATTGTTACAGCCTGCCTGCTGCTGTCGTGGGTCATTTACGGCATCACCTGTCAAGGACCGCTTTGGGTTGTCTATGTGCTGGCCATGCTGCTGGCCTTGTTCTTCTCGTCGCTCGGACTCATCATCTCCAATTACAGCGACACCATGCAGCAGGCCATCTTCGTCATGTGGTTCTTTGTGGTATGCCTCATGCTGCTGAGCGGACTCTTCACCCCCACCCGTTCCATGCCCGACTGGTCGTACGCCACTACCTACGTCAACCCCATGCATTACTTCATCGATGCCGTGCGCACCGTCTTTGTCCGTGGCGGCGGTTTCAGCAGCGTCGCTCATCAGGTGCTGGCCCTTGCCGGTTTTGCCGTCATCATGGGCACATGGGCCGTCATCAGCTATAAGAAGAACTCTTAAGCAAAATGGGCAAATCGGTAAAAATGGTAAAATAATCCGTATTTTTTATACTTACGGTCTGACATTTTCTTCGTACCTTTGCACCGAACAAGACAACATTAACAATGAAGAAACAAATACTTTTCGTTGCAGCCATGATGCTGGCTGCAATTCAAGTTAAAGCTCAGACAGTTATGAATTTGACAGACAAGCAACAGGCACTCGTGGCTATTGCCGCCAACGAGGCAAGGGGCAACATGGACGCCCTCAAAAGTGAAGTAAACAAAGGTTTTGAGGCTGGATTAAGCATCAGCGAAATCAAGGAGGCTCTCTCGCAGCTCTATGCCTATACGGGATTTCCCCGTTCGCTGAACGCCCTCGGAGCCTTGCAGCAGGTCATTGCCCAGCGCACCGAGGCGGGACTCACTACCGACGAAGGCCGCGAAGCTGACGTGCTGCCCGCCGACTACGACGCGTTAAAACAGGGAACGGAGGTACAGACACGGCTCGTTGGCGGCCAGCCGTTTAACTACACCTTCGCCCCTCAGACCGACTACTACCTGAAGGCCCACCTCTTCGGCGACATCTTTGCCCGCAATAACCTCTCGTTCGCTGACCGCGAAATAGTCACCGTATCCGCTATTTCGGCCTTGCCCGGCTGTGAGCCACAGCTGAAGGCACACGTCAGCGGAGCACGTAACATGGGTGTTACCAATGCTCAGTTGCACGACATTCCTGCCGTTCTCCGTCAGCGCGTCGGCGAAGCTGAGGCCGTACGCTGCGAGCAGGCTGTGGCAAGCGTGTTCGGCGAAGCCTGCCAGGCTGTAGCGCCCGTTGACTTCAACGTCTGGCCGAAGGGCATTAAGAACCCCTACGGAAAATACTTCATCGGCCAGAGCTATCTTGCCGAAATGGACGGTGTGACAAATGTCACCTTTGAGCCCCGCTGCCGCAACAACTGGCACGTTCACCACAAGCAGGTTCAGGTGCTGATTTGCGTGGCAGGGCGCGGCTGGTATCAGGAGTGGGGAAAGCCCGCCGTACCCATGACTCCCGGCATCGTCATCGCCATACCAGCCGAAACCAAGCACTGGCACGGCGCTGCCCGCGACTCATGGTTCCAGCACCTCACCTACCACAAGGACGTGCAGGAGGGAGCCAGCAACGAGTGGCTGGAGCCCGTCACTGACGAATGGTACGACACCGTTGAGTAACCTACGGTGTTCCCACCTTGCCTTCTTTTATTGTAAACTCAAAGGCAAGGCCGTCTGTCTTTGAATGGTGAGCCTTAATGTTTCCACCATGCAGCAGCACGGCATTCTTGACAATGGAGAGGCCAAGCCCCGTTCCACCCATTTCGCGACTACGGCCTTTGTCTATGCGATAGAAACGCTCGAAGATACGCGACAGATGCTCTGACGGTATGCCGATGCCGTTGTCCTTGAAGACAAACTGCCAACAGCCGGGCTGCTGTTCTGCTGACACCTCGACGGTTGTTCCCTGCCCGGCATAATTGATGGCATTGTCCATCAGGTTGCGGAAGATGCTGTAAAGCAAAGAGTAATTACCGTGGATGATGATGCCTTCGGGCAGATAGTTACGCAGCGTCATCTGCCTGTTCTGCATGGCAACGGCGGTCTCTTGTACGATGTCGGCGAAAAGAACAGACACATTGACACGCTCCATCGTAATGAAATTCCTGGCATAATCCATGCGGTTCAGGGTGGAAATGTCCTGTAATAATGCTGTCAGACGGTGGGCCTGGGCATTGGCGCGGACAATGAACTGCTTCTTCACTTCGTCCGTCATGTCAGGACTGTCCAGAATGGTGTCCGTGTAGCCGAGGATGCTGGCAACGGGCGTCTTCAGTTCGTGGGCAATGTTCTGTGTCAGCTCACGGCGCATGCGGTTTTCCTTTTCTGCCTGTTCGCGACTGATGCGCTCGTCCATCCACTTGGCATAGTGGAACAGCAGGAAACCAAGACCCGCCATCACGACCAGCGAGAAGAGCAGCAGGTGCCAGTCGCTGACCTCATTGAACGGCATAATGAACTTACGGTCGTAATCCTCAAAGAGGATAAACACGACAGCATATATCAGGAAAATGGCCATCACACTGAGCCACATCTTCCGTCCTTCAGACAGCTTCTTTTTCATAGACGATAGCCAATTCTTCACTCTTTCACCTTTTCACTCTTTCACCTTTTCACTCTTTCACCTTTTCACTCTTTCACTTCAAAAGTGTAGCCAAACCTCGTACGTGAAACCAGACAGGCGGCATAGCGGCCTAACTTCTTACGCAGCCGGGCTATGTTCACGTCAACCGTACGCTCGGTGACGATGACATTCTGCGGCCACACACTTTCGAGCAGCTGCTGACGACTGAACACCTGCCCGTGATGAGAGACCAGCAGCTGCAACAGCTCATACTCCGTACGGGTAAGGGCAACAGCCTGACCGTCAATAACAACTGTCTTATTGGCGGCATTGATAACGAGTCCCTCGTAGGCCAATGGGGCAGGCTTTCTCCCCAGCACCGCCTTCACCCTCGCCACCACCTCACGCACGGAGAACGGCTTGGTCACGTAGTCGTCGGCTCCCAGTGAAAATCCCTGGAGCGTGTCTTCCTCCGTGTCCTTGGCCGTCAGGAAAATAATAGGTATATTTCGCGTCTGCTCATCCTCTTTCAGCCGCTTGGCCAGTTCGAAGCCCGACATGCCCGGCATCATCACGTCGAGCAGCAGAAGGTCATATAATTTACTATTTGACGATTTACAATTAACGATTCGTTGCAGCGCTTCTTCAGCCGAGTAAGCAGCCTCTGCCTGATAGCCCGCCGCATGAAGATTGAACAGCAGGATGTCGCATAAGTCCCGCTCGTCGTCAACTACTAATATTCGTTTTTGTTCCATAATCGGTTGCAAAGATACAACAATTATTTGATTATTCTGCCTTTTTCTTTATTGAAAGAACAGACAGGAGCATCGACAATAAGAGCACCCCGAAGATAACAGCCAGGCTGACGGGCGTGGGCACCTCAATGTGGGGAATGTTGAGATGGAGGCCAACAAGTTCGGCAAGGGCATTGATGTACTCGTTCATGGCGAGCAGCATCTTCAGGCCTACGAAGATAAGAATGATGCCAAGACCGTATTTGAGGAACTTGAAGTACTTGGCTACGGCAGCAAGGGCGAAGTAGAGGGCGCGGAGACCGAGAATGGCAAAGATGTTGCTGGTGAGCACGATGAAGGGGTCGCGGCTGACGCTGAAGACGGCAGGAATGCTGTCAACGGCAAAGGCCACGTCGGTAGTCTCTATGACCAGCAGTGCCACGAAGAGCGGTGTGGCCATGCGCCGACCGTTTTGCGTGATGAAGAAGTGGTCGCCGTGCATCTTGTCCGTCACGGGGTACATGCGACGGAACCAGCGCACAATGATGTTCTGCGAGGGGTCTGACTGCTGCTCGTCGTCGTGGCCGAACATCTTGGCTCCCGTATAGAGCAGGAACAGCCCAAACAGCCCCAGCACCCACTCAAAACGCTCAACCACAGCGGCACCGGCAAAGATGAAAATGCTGCGCAGAACGAGTGCGCCGAATATGCCCCAGAACAAAACCTCGTGCTGATACTTACGCTCTACGCCGAAGAACGTGAAGAGCATCAGGAACACAAACAGGTTGTCCATTGACAGCGACTTCTCAATCAGATAGCCCGCCAGGAACTCCATCGCTTTTTCGTGAGGCTCCACCGGGTAGAACAGGTAGATGCCGGCACAAAACACCAGCGAAACGGCTATCCAAACGCCCGTCATGCGCAGGGCCTCACCGACTTTCACTTCGTGCTGCCCCTTCTTACCAAACATCCTGAGGTCGGCCACCAGCATCAGCAGCACCATCACATAAAACACAATCCACGCCCAAAGGGGCATTCCCATTAACTCCATCATTTACTAAGTATTATTGTCTTCCGAACCGCGCCTCGACGACATTCACCACGTAGTCGCCCAGTTTCTCCAGTTCATTCACCATATCAACAAAAAGTGTGCCAACGGCGTAGTCATATTCATGGTTGTTGACGGCACGGACGTTTTCGGCCTTCAGGCGCTGGCGCAACTGGTTGATGTCGTTCTCTATACGGTACGTTTCACGGATGTCGTGGTCAGAGCGGTGGCCGTGCATCACGGTCTGCATCTGCGTAAGCGCATGGTCGCAGAGCACCATGAGTTCCTGCAGCTGCTCCGCCTGGTGGTCGGTGAATGCCGCCCCCCCTTCATGCTTGCGCTGGAGCGTGCGGGCCAGCTTATAGCAGGCATCGCCAATAGACTCCAGTTCGCTGATTTCGCGCATCATCTGCCGAATCTTCTGTTTCGTCTCGTCGCTCAGGTGGCCGTCGCTCACCTGCTCCAAGTAGCGGGCAATCTCTATCTCCATCTTGTCCGTCGTGTCCTCTTCACGCTCTATCTGGCTGAACAACTCGGCAAAATCCTTCTTGTCGGTCTCGTAAAACAGCTTGCGCACCAGGCCAAACATCTCACCGACACGCTGCCCGAAGGCTGCCGTCTCCTTCTGAGCCTGCAGGACGGCAATCTCAGGTGTCTGCACCAGGTTCGACTGTATGTACTGCAGGCGAAACTCCTCCTTCTCCGGCTCTTCTGCCTTCATCGGCAGCAGCCAGCAGACCACGCGCTCCATCTGCGGCACCAGCCAAATAAGCACCGCCGTATTTATCACGTTGAAACAGGTGTGGAACATGGCCAGCACAACGGGCAGTTTTGCTGTCTGCCCGCTTTGTGACGGGTCATAGCCTACCAGGCTGCACACCATATTGACAAAGGGGTAGAACACGATGAGCACCCACACCACGCCGAAGACATTGAACAGCAGGTGGGCCAGTGCTGCGCGCCGGGCCTGCGTGTTGGCTCCGAGTGCCACCAGGTTAGCCGTAGCCGTAGTACCGATGTTCTCGCCCATCACCAGCGCTATACCTAAATATATAGGCAGCACCCCCGTAGAACAAAGCAGAATGGTAATGGCCATCACCGCTGCCGACGACTGCACAATACAGGTAATGAGCGTGCCTATGGCAAGGAAGGCCAGAATGGTGAGATGGCTCGACGTGTCGAACGAGGCAAAGAAGGCTATCACCTCCTCGTTGTGCTCCAGGTCCATCGCCTTGCCCGTCGCACTCAGCATTACCAACGACAGGAACATGAAGGCCGTTCCAAACAGGAAGTCGCCCACATAGCGGTGCCGCTTCATGTAGATGAGGATGATGCCGAGCATGAACGAGGGATACACCACGCTGGTCAAGTCAACATTGTAGCCCAGCGACATGATCCAAGCCGTCAGCGTTGTGCCGATGTTGGCACCCATAATCACCGAGATGGCCTGCGTCAGCGTCAGCAGACCGGCCGACACGAACGAGACGGTCATCACCGTCGTGGCCGATGACGACTGCACGGCACACGTGACGAGCATTCCCGTCAGCATACCCATGAAGCGGTTGGTAGTCATTTTGGCGAGGATATGCCTCAGCTGCGGGCCCGCCATTTTCTGCAACGCCTCGCTCATCATTCGCATACCGTAAATCAGCAACCCCAGCGAGCCAAGCAGCTGTAGTGCCACAATCATGTAGTTTTGATGATTTTCCATAACATAAACATTTTGCGAGTGCAAAGGTATGGGCAAATATGCTGACCGCCAAGAAAAACGTGTTACGATATGGTTACAATCCTACGTGTGTGAAAAAAACTGGCTTTTTCTTGGATTATCCAATATTTTTTCGTACCTTTGCCGTTGAACCGTGATGAAAGCCTTAAAAAAAAGGTTTTGTAGGTTTTAAGGTTTTCAGCGGGCGTTCAAATACTTTTCACCGACCGTTCAAATACTTTTCAGCGGGCGTTCAATTACTTTTCAGCGGCCGCTCAATTCTCGATACCCCCTGGGAAACTACCCGTTTCCCTGCCATAAACCAACAGTTTCCGACGGGGTAGCCACCAGTTTCCCCTATACAAAGAACAAAGAACAATTCGAGAATTTGAAAAGAAAAACCAGTTTTCCTTTTGCATTTCGCTCGTTTTTTTCGTAACTTTGCAAGAAATCGCAATCTTTCTTTATATAAAGGCCGTTCGGGAGATTGAGAATTTTGAGGGTTACGGATAAGAGACCATACTAATCTCCTTGTTCTGCTATAATTTGCATCCGCTCGAGCTATGCTCGCTTGCTACCAACGGGACGCAAGAAAGAACACCCGATAATGAACCATCAGCCGTTTTATGACTCATCATCGGGTGCAAAGTTACGAATAAG
>ONRS01000068.1 GCA_900320255.1 uncultured Prevotellaceae bacterium | reverse complement strand
CGGAGAAAGAAGTTGCAAAACAAATAAATCGTAAATAGAAAATTAGTAAATCGAAAATTAAAGACAGCGTATGGATTTATTGATTCCAAGTACTGGCCTACTATTCTGGATGTCGCTGACGTTCCTTGTAGTGCTGTTCATCCTGTGGAAGTGGGGCTTCCCCGTCATTGTGAACATGGTGACGGAGCGTAAGGCTTTCATTGATGACTCACTGCGCAATGCTCGTGAGGCGAATGAGAAACTGGCCAATATTCAGAAAGAAGGTGAATCCATCTTGCAAGAAGCACGTGAGAAGCAGGCTCAGATACTCAAAGAGGCTGCCGACACCCGTGATGCCATTGTAGAGAAAGCGCAGGAGAAGGCTCGTGCCGAAGGTGCCCGACTGCTCGAAGACGCCCGTGTGGCCATTGAGCAGGAAAAGAAGGCCGCCATTGCCGACATCCGCAAGCAAGTAGCTACATTAAGCGTCGAGATTGCCGAGAAGGTGCTCCGTGAGAACCTGAAGGACGACCAGGCGCAGATGGATTTGATCGACCGTATGCTGGATGAAGTTTCTTCTAACGATAAGTAAGCGCGTATGGATATAGGAGTAATATCGGTCAGGTATGCACGGGCACTGCTAAGGAGTGCCGTCGATGCCCATATCGAGGATGCGGTCTATGCCGAGATGCAGTCAATAGCAAAGAGCTACATCGAGGTGCCACAGCTGAGACAGACGATAGATAATCCCATGCTCTCGAAGGAAAGCAAGGAGCAGTTGTTGTTGACATCAGCCGGCAGCAATCCTTCTGCGTTGGTCAAAACCTTTATTGCACTTGTGCTGAAGGAAGACCGCGAGAACGTGATGCAATTCATCGCCAATTCGTATATCACGCTTTATCGCCAACAGAAGAACATCATCCGTGGAAAACTCACTACCGCAGCCCGCGTCAGTGCCCAGACGGAGCAGAAGATGCGCCAGATGGTAGAGAGCAAGACTAATGGGACTGTGGAGTTTGAGACCGAGGTGAACCCCGACATCATTGGCGGTTTTATCCTTGAGTACGACACGTATCGTATGGATGCCAGCGTCAAGTCGCAGCTCAACACGATACTCACACAGCTAAGACATTGACGATTGGGCGACTCCCGGTTTTCGGCAGATTCAGTCAACTCCGGTTGGCCGTCACGGAACCTTCAGGTCGCATTTAAATCGTAAATTGTAAATAAGTAAATCGTAAATAATAATTATGTCAGATAAGATTAAACCAAGCGAAGTATCCCAGGTTCTTCTTGAACAGCTGCAGGGTATTAGCAATGCCGAGAAGTTCGACGAGGTAGGCACCGTGCTTACCGTGGGCGACGGTGTGGCCCGTATCTACGGACTGCGCAATGCAGAAGCTAATGAGCTGCTGGAGTTCGAGAATGGCACGATGGCCATTGTGATGAACCTTGAGGAAGACAATGTCGGTTGTGTGCTCCTGGGCTCCTCGTCGGGAATCAAGGAGGGAATGGTGGTGAAGCGTACCAAGCGTATTGCCTCCATCCGCGTCAACGACAACATGCTCGGGCGTGTCATCAACCCACTGGGTGAGGCTATCGACGGTAAGGGTGATATAGACCTTACAGACTCCTTCGAGATGCCACTTGACCGTAAGGCACCGGGCGTGATTTACCGTCAGCCTGTGAAGGAGCCGCTTCAGACAGGTCTGAAGGCCGTTGACTCGATGATCCCCATCGGACGCGGCCAGCGTGAGCTCATCATTGGTGACCGCCAGACAGGTAAGACGGCCATTGCTGTTGATACCATCATCAACCAGAAGAGTTTCTACGAGGCTGGAAAGCCCGTGTATTGTATTTATGTTGCCATCGGTCAGAAGGCCAGTACGGTAGCTGCCCTTGTATCAACGCTGCAGGAACACGGTGCCATGCCTTACACCATCGTGGTGGCTGCTACGGCTGCCGACCCAGCTGCCATGCAGTATTATGCTCCGTTTGCCGGTGCTGCCATCGGTGAGTATTTCCGTGACCGCGGCTTTGCTGCCCTCGTGGTCTATGACGACCTGTCGAAACAGGCTGTTGCCTACCGTGAGGTGTCGCTGATTCTGCGTCGTCCGTCAGGCCGTGAGGCATATCCTGGTGACGTGTTCTACCTGCACAGCCGTCTGTTGGAGCGTGCAGCCAAGATGAACGAACAGCAGGAAGTGGCTGAGCAGATGAACGACCTGCCAGCCTGCATGAAGGGTCACGTAAAGGGTGGTGGCTCACTCACTGCTCTGCCTATCATTGAGACACAGGCAGGTGACGTCTCGGCCTATATCCCCACGAACGTGATTTCCATCACCGACGGTCAGATATTCCTTGAGAGCGACCTCTTCAACCAAGGTTTCCGTCCTGCCATCAACGTAGGTATCTCCGTGAGCCGTGTAGGTGGTTCGGCACAGATTAAGTCCATGAAGAAGGTGGCCGGTACGCTGAAGATAGACCAGGCGCAGTATCGTGAGCTGGAGTCGTTCTCGAAGTTCTCGAGTGACATGGACGCAGTGACGGCAATGACGCTTGACCGTGGTCGTAAGAACAACCAGTTGCTTATTCAGCCGCAGTACAGCCCGATGCCCGTAGGTGAGCAGATAGCCATTCTTTATTGTGGTGTTCACGGCTTGATGCGTGTGGTGCCCATCGACAAGGTTCGCCAATGTCAGGACCAGTTCCTTGACAAGCTGCGTTCCACAGCCCCAGAGGTGATCGAAACCCTTGGTGCCGGAAAACTCGATGACGAAACGACAGCTAAGATTGAGGCCATTATGGCCGACATTGCCGGAACGTATAAAGCCTGATAGCCTATGCCAAGCCTGAAAGAAATTAAAGGCCGCATTGCCTCGGTCAACAGCACGCGCAAGATTACCTCTGCCATGAAGATGGTGGCTTCATCGAAGCTGCACCATGCGCAGGTGGCCATTCAGAACATGCTGCCTTACGAGACCATGCTTGAGCATATCCTAAAGTCGTTTCTGGCAGCCGAGGCTGAGGCCAGCACCATTTACGACAAGGTGCGACCTGTGAAGCGGGCTGCACTGGTGGTCTTCTCCAGCAACTCGTCGCTTTGCGGAGGCTTTAATTCGAACGCCATCAAGCTCATGCAGCAGACTTATAACGCCTATGCTGAGAAGTTGGGCAGCGAGAATGTGGAAGTCTATCCTATAGGCCGCAAGGTGACAGAGAAGGCTCAGAAACTGGGCTATATCGTTAAGGGCGAGCGTGCTGCACTTGTTGACAAGCCGAATGTGCATCAGTGCATAGACCTGGCTGTTGAGCTGGGCACGCGCTTTGAAAACGGCGAGATTGACAAGGTGGAACTTATCTACCACCACTTCAAGAGCGCCGGCTCGCAAATCCTTACGCGTAAGGTGTTTCTGCCCATTGACGTAGAGAGTGAACTGGAACGTGACCACGAGCGCGACCTGACGTCAGTAGTGGCAACAAAGGAAAGCCAGGAGTATTTGAAGCGTAACAGTCGTAACCGTATGCAGGATAGCGACGGTCAGCCGGAGGCAGTACCCTTGAACGACAACTTCATTGTTGAGCCGGACATGATGACTGTGCTGACAGAACTCATTCCTAAGATGGGTCACCTTATGCTCTACACGGCTCTGCTCGACAATGTTGCCTCTGAGCATGCTGCCCGCATGGTAGCCATGCAGACGGCTACCGATAATGCCGATGAGTTGTTGCGGCAGTTGAACCTGCAGTACAACAAGTCGCGTCAGCAGGCTATTACCAGCGAGTTGCTCGATATTGTCGGTGGTTCGGTGAACAACTGATACGAAAAAGTATTGATAGTTAAAAAGAGTGGAGCGTCATTGAGGCGTTCCACTTTTTTTTAGAGTGCAAACAGGCTTCCTATCTGATAGACTATTGCGCTGACTATCCAGGCCAGCAGGGTGGTGTAGGCGGCGGCAAAGAAGGCCCAGCGCCATGAGCGTGTCTCGTTCTTGATGGCGGTGATAGTGGCTATGCAGGGGAAGTAGAGCAGCACGAAGAGCAGGTAACAGTAGGCTGCCAGCGGGGTGATGCCTTCCAGTCCGCCAAGCACGCCGATGGTTGATGCCACAATCTCCTTTGCGCCGACTCCGGCAATGAGGCTCACGTCGAGTTTCCAGTTGAAGCCCTGCAGACGGAACAACGGTTCAACGGCCTGTCCCATAATGCCGATAAAGCTTTCCTCCATGCTGTCAGCCGTTCCTGAAGGTCCGAAATATCCCAATGCCCAGACGATGATGCTGGCAACGAGAATGATGCCTCCCATCTTCTTCAGGTATTCCTTTCCTTTCTCCCATGTGTGGCGTGCAAGGGCCTTTGCCGTAGGCCAGCGGTAGGGTGGCAGCTCCATGACGAACGGGGTGTCCTCGCCCTTGATAACAAGCGTTGAAAAGATTTTGCTGACGATGACGGCCATGAGGATGCCGACGGCATAGAGCGAAATCATCACCCACGACTGGTATTCCACGGTAAAGAACGTGCCGGCTATCATGATGTAGATAGGCAGTCGGGCCGAGCATGACATAAAGGGTACGATGAGCATGGTGATGAGCCGTGAGCGGCGGCTCTCAATGGTTCGTGTTCCCATGATAGCGGGCACGTTGCAGCCAAAGCCCATGACCAACGGTATGAACGACTTGCCGTGCAGCCCCATTTTGTGCATCAGCTTGTCCATGATGAATGCCGCGCGGGCCATGTAGCCCGAATCCTCCATGAGCGAAATGAAGAAATAGAGAATAAGAATCTGCGGCAGGAAGACGATGACGGCTCCCACGCCACCGATGCATCCATCTACGAGCATGGAGCGTATGGGGCCTTCGGGTAATGTTGACCCTATCAGTTCTCCCAGCCATTCTACGCCAGCTTCAATCCAGTCCATGGGGTACTGCCCCAAGGAGAATGTGGTCTGGAACATGACGAACAGAATCAGGAAGAAGATAGGGAAACCGACGTATTTGTTTGATAGCACCTCGTCAATGAGGTGCGTGGTGTGGTAGGTGTCCACTCTTGAGCCGAACGTGAATTCAGCCTCACGCAGGGCACCGTGTATAAAGCCGTATTTGGCATCCATGATGGCCGTCTCTGAGTCGATGGTCATTTCCTCCTGCACACGGGCAGCAGCCATGTCGCGGGCTTCTATTACCTCGTCGGCATTGGGCATCGAGCTGGCAAACTTCTCCATGTCGGCATCGCGCTCCAGCAGCTTGATGGCCAGGTATCGGGTGGAGTAGTGGGCATGGTTCAGCATCTTGCCTTCACGCAGGTGCTGCTGAATGTGGCTGATGCCGTATTCTATTTCATGACCGTAGTTGATGTGGATGTGGCGTGCATGCTTGTTGACGCCCTCATATACCTGAATAATGGTCTTGAAGAGTTCCTTGACGCCTTTTCTTTTTTTGAACGATGTGGGAACCATCGGCGTTCCAAAGAGCGTGCTGAGGGTATTGAGGTCGGCTGTGTCGCCGCGGCGCTCAAACTCGTCGAACATGTTCAGGGCGCAGACCATTCGCAGGTCCATGTCAATCAGCTGAGTAGTGAGATAGAGGTTACGCTCCAGGTTCGAAGCGTCAATGACGTTGATGACCACGTCAGGCAGTTCCTGTGTCAGGTGGTGGCGCACGTAGAGCTCTTCGGGCGAATAGCAGGAGAGCGAGTAGGTGCCCGGCAGGTCGGTCAGCTCGAAGTCGTAGCCATAGAACGAAGCATGGGCCTTTGATGCATCAACGGTGACGCCGCTGTAGTTGCCTACGTGCCCGTGGGCTCCCGATGCAAAGTTGAAGAGTGACGTCTTTCCGCAGTTAGGGTTTCCCACCAGCGCCACCTTGATGGTGCGGTGCTGTCGGAGGGCTTCGTGGAAGACTTCGTCCCCTTCCAGCCTGACCTGGCTGGGTGAGGCTTCATGTGCTTCTGAGGGTTTGGGCGGAGTGGGTGAGTGTTCAGGCACTACCACCTCAATCATTTCAGCCTCTTGTCGTCGCAGGCTCACTTCGTAGCCCATCAGCTTGTATTTCACGGGGTCTTGCAGCGGTGCGTTCAGCAGAACTTCCACGTCCTTGCCCTTTATAAACCCCATCTCGATGATGCGTTTACGGAAACCGCCATGTCCTGACACCTTGACGATGACACCATGCTGGCCTGTTTTCAGTTCCGATAGTTTCATGTATTATATATTTTTACTAATCTCTGTAAATACGTGATAAGATGCTGTTTATCCAACCGATGTTGCATCGGAACCAGCGGTAGGTGCTGACGGGCTTGCCGCCGAAGCTCAGTATGAACTCACGGAACGGATTCCGGCGGAAGGGCAGTCCTGCGTCCATGAAGAACATGTGCTGGTACTGTTGTTCGTAGGCATGTTTCAGGGCATGCCACACGGTGACATCGTCAGGGTGCAGCCTGACGTAGCTCTTACGTCGGAATGCCGAGTACCACATGTAGGCGTTGCCCTCGCTGTAGGCGCATGCACAGCAGCCTATGACCCTGTCACGGTATTTGGTGACGAAGAGGCGGCCGTTCTGCCCCTCCCAGAGCATGTGGAAGAGTTTGGCATCGGGAATGTAGCGTTTGGGCTTCAGCCAGTGGTGACTGCGCAGCAGCTTCATGAACTGCCGGAACTCTTCGTCCGTCTCTACTTCTTTCGATATTGCCCCGCGCTTTTTTGCCTGTTCAATGCGTTGCAGGAATTTGTCGGTGACGCGGTCCTCGGGTGCATGACTGTGCAGCGAGTTGTGAATCTTCATCCAGTGTACGGGGAAGAAATGCAGCTGGCGGAAACGGCGGTAGCCGAACATCTTGCCCGACAGGTCGCTCACCTCTATATACAGCACCCATCGCTGCAGCTTTCGGGTCAGCGCCTCCAGCATCATGCCGAACAGCTCGTCGCGCTCAGTCTGACTGCCGTAGTCTGCTTCGTACTCCCCCTCGCCATAGACGCGACAATGCATGTAGAGGTAGGGTGGAAACCACGAGCTCCTGTAGCGCAGCATGCCCAGCATGTGGCTCAGCACGGTGCCGTCCTCCTGCTGCACCACGACCATGTAGGGCCGCAGCCTTGGTGTCTTCTCGCATACATGAAAAAGTGAAGCGCTGTGAAAATAGTTACAGCACGTCATGTCGGGCAGTTTGTCGCCCTTGGTGTATATGTGAACCCTTAGCTGCGGCATTGTGAGTGCAAAGTTACGAAATAAATTACAAAATACACTTGATAATCGTTTTTTTCTTTCCATAATCATTATTAATAGGTACATTTACAGGTGTCACTCACTTCAATTTGTGTATTTTGTCGGCATTCTTTTTGGTTGTTCTGATAAGTTTTTATAACTTTGCAACCGTATGGAATACATGTCAAAGGAAGGCTACGACAAGTTGGTAGCCGAACTCCACCAGATGGAGAGCGTAGAACTGCCTCGCGTAAGGGAGGCTATAGCTGAGGCACGCGACAAGGGTGACCTTAGTGAGAACTTTGAGTACCACGCAGCCAAGCGTGAGCAGTCGAGGCTGCTTGGCCGCATACGGTTTAAGCAGCGTGTGCTGGAGAATGCCCGCGTCATTGACACGTCGAGGCTCAACAGCGAAACGGTGCAGCTGCTGAGTAAGGTAGAAATAACCAATGTGGCAAACGGCAGCCGCATGACCTACACGCTGGCCAGTCCTCACGAGGCTGACCTGCGCGAGAGGAAAATCTCAATCAAGTCGCCCATCGGTCAGGCCCTGCTGGGCAAGAAGGAGGGCGACGTGGTGGAAGTGCGCGTTCCTGCCGGAGTGATGAAGTACCGCATTGAGCATATCAGTCTGTGACTTAAACAAATTAAAAACAAAGAAATTATATGACAGCATTTAAGGATTTAGTACAGCTGCGTCGTTCGCATCGTAAGTTTACGACCGAAGAGATTGATGCCGAAGACGTCAGGAAAATAATGCGTGCCGCGCTGATGGCACCCACGTCGAAAGGGCAGCGCGCCTGGCAGTTCGTGGTGACCGACGACCCAATGGACATTGAGAAGCTGAGCGATGCCAAGGACCTCGGTTCACAGTTCATGAAGGGTGCACCGCTGGCTATTGCCGTACTGGGCGACCCCGTGCAGAACGACTGCTGGATTGAGGACGGAGCCATAGCCGCCATCAGCATGCAGTACCAGGCCGAGGAACTGGGCTTGGGCTCCTGCTGGGTGCAGATGCGCGGACGCGGACTGGCCGACGGGACGAGTGCCGACACGGTTATCCGTGGCATTCTTGATATTCCCGAGAATCTCTCCGTGCTCTGTGTCATTGCCTTGGGACACAAGGCCGACGAGCGCAAGCCGCAGAACGAGGACCGCCTGAAGTGGGAGAACGTACATCTGAACAAGTATTGACACCATGAGAATAGTTCTGATAGGAGCCGGACGTCTGGCTGCTCACTTGGCTCCGGCGCTGCGGCAGGCAGGCCATGAGCTGCAGCAGGTGTTCAGCCGCACAGAGGCATCTGCCGGGGCGCTGGCTGAGTTGACGGGTGCCGAGGCTGTCACCAGTCTGAGCGACGTGGTGACCGATGCTGACGTCTATGTCTGCGCCGTCAAGGATGCCGTGCTGCCCGCGTTGCTGCCCTCGTTGTGCAAGGGTAGGGAAGAGGCCCTGTTCCTGCATACGGCAGGCTCCATGCCCATGAGTATCTTTCAGGACCATGCGCGGCACTACGGCGTGCTCTACCCCATGCAGACCTTCTCGAAGGAGCGCAGGCTCGACTTCAGCCGCATACCGGTATTCATTGAGGCCGACAGCGCCGCCACGCTTAGTGTGGTTGAGCGGTTGGCCCGCAGCGTCAGCTCAACGGTGCGTGTGCTCTCGTCGGCCGACCGTCGGCACCTGCATCTCTCGGCAGTCTTCGCCTGTAACTTCGTCAACCATTGCTATCAGTTAGCGGGCGACCTGCTGGCTCAGCATGACATACCCTTCGAGACGCTGCTCCCGCTCATCGACGAGACGGCAGCCAAGGTGCACGACCTGTCACCACGCGAAGCCCAGACGGGCCCTGCCGTGCGTTACGACGAGAACGTTATCCGTATGCAGGCTGACATGCTCAGCGGACTCCCGAAGGACCTCTATCTGCTCATGTCCGACTCCATTCATCAAAGTCAAACCTCCAATTCCACATCTACACAATGATTAACTACGATTTAAGCAAGATACGTGCCGTCATCTTCGACGTTGACGGAGTGCTGAGCGCCGAGACCATCACCCTGCATCCTAATGGCGAGCCCATGCGCACGGTGAACATCAAGGACGGCTACGCCATTCAGCTGGCCATGAAACTGGGAGTGCGCATCGTCATACTGACGGGCGGCACCACCGAGAGTGTGCGGCTGCGCTATGAGCGGCTTGGCGTGCAGGACGTCTATATGGGCTGTGCCGTGAAGGTGAAGACCTACGAGGCGTTCCTGGCCAAGTACGGCCTGACGGACGACGAGGTCATGTACATGGGCGACGATGTGCCCGACTATGAGATAATGCAGCGCGTAGGCTGTCCCGTGTGTCCTGCCGATGCCTGTCCTGACATCAAGGCTGTGTCGCTCTACGTCAGCCATCTGAGGGGTGGCTACGGCTGTGGGCGCGATGTCATTGAACAGGTGCTGCGTGCCCAGGGCAAGTGGGTAATGAATGCCAAGGCCTTCGGGTGGTAATTTGTTGAGTGTTGAGTGTTGAGCGTTGAGCGTTGAGTGTTATCGTTGACGTTATCGTTGACGTTAAAGTTAGTGTTAAAAAATGAAGAAGTACCACATTATCTTGGCCAGTAACTCGCCACGACGGCGTGAATTGCTGGGAGGGCTGGGCATTCCCTTCGACGTGAAAGTGCTGCCCGACGTTAGCGAGTCTTATCCTGACACGCTGCCAGTTGACGACACGGCACAATACATTGCCGAGGAGAAAGCGGCAGCCTATCGTGACTTCATGCAGCCTGACGACCTCGTCATAACTGCCGATACCGTTGTCATCTGCGCCGGACAGGTGTTGGGCAAGCCAGCTGACGAAGCCGACGCTGCCCGCATGCTCAGGCTGCTGAGCGGCCGCACCCATCATGTCATTACGGGTGTCTGCCTTTCAACTGTCAGCAGCAGGCGTAGTTTCAGTGTCAGGACCGAAGTGACCTTCAAGCCGCTCACCGACGAAGAAATTGACTATTATGTCCGTACCTACCGCCCTTTGGACAAAGCCGGAGCTTACGGCATACAGGAGTGGATAGGCTACATTGGCGTTACTGGTCTCAATGGCAGCTATTTCAATGTGATGGGCCTGCCTGTGCAGCGCATATACGAAGAATTGCGGGCGTTCTGACTGAAAATGTGGTGATAAATGGGAAAATTATTGCACTAATTCGACCAAAAACAAGGATATTCGTAAAAAAGTCAGCAAAAAAGTTTGGTGGTTTCGTCTAAAACCCTTAATTTTGCACCCGACAACTAGTAATTTTAATCTATATTTATCATTTTCCTCTAATTAGGCTGTCTGTGAAGATGGCCTAATTGCTTTTTATGGACCGGACCCACAGCCTCCCGCGATGAGTATTAGGATTTGCAATCTTTCGACCGCTCATGATTGCATATCCCGCTGAACGGGGACTTTCGTTCGAAAAAAAACAAAAAAATATTTTGCTTTTTTCTCATTTATTCGTATCTTTGCACTGTTAACAACAGGCATTAACCATTATATAAAGTCAGCAAAAAACTAAGTTCAGCACGGCCGTGCTTGATATTCAGCACGGGCGTGCTTGATATTCAGCACGGGCGTGCTTAATATTCAGCACGGGCGTGCTGTACCGGAGAGAACCGTCCAAGCTCCCACTTTGGACGGGCCAAACACCTACTTTGGACGGGCCAAACTCCCACTTTGGACGGGGCTTGGCTTAACTTGTAGAAATGACGAATAGTGTTGTCTTCAGTTATGAAGGAAATCGCTATAGCATGTCATTGAGTGACAATATCGTCGATAAGCATAAAATAGGACAAGGAAAATCGGTAGGGATACGCGTACGTTTTTATGACTGCCTAAAATATAGGCATGACGAAGGGACTCTGCCTCCGGCAAAGATTATCGGTCTGGAATAAATGAATGTTGTTTGTTTATTTGCGCTTGAAGGTGATTTTCGAGGGCAGCTTGAACCACTTGCCGTCCTTAGGCACCTTGATGGGGCTGCCCTCCTCCTGCTGCAGGATGAGTGTGGAGTCGTTGGGCATGTGGAGCGTGGCTGACAGGTCTTCACTGCCGTAGTCGTTGACAAACTGCACGGTTGCCTTCTTGTCGTTCTTTACCTGGGCATCAATGATGAGCCAGTAGAACCCGTTATGCTGCTTGGCCAGGAATCCGGGCAGGGGTCCGAGCAGCTCGTGTTCGGGAATGTCCATGCTGTTCAGCAGGTCCATGCGCATATAGACATTGAGCTCTTCGTTGACGAAATATCCCTTGAACGGGGTTTGCTCCTGCTGTGCCCAGCCGCTGATGGCGACGAGCAAAAGAGCGGTTAAAAGTAGCGTCTTCTTCATACTGTAATTAATCAATGAGCGGGGCAAAGATACTAAATGTAAATCAATAATTAAACGTTTGCATGAAAATAAGTTTAAAATAATACAAGTTTTATGTTTTTTTTAAGTACCTTTGCAGGCGTTATACGTATAGACAATGGAAAAAAGATTGCTGAAACCTGACTATATCTTTGAGTCAAGCTGGGAAGTTTGTAATAAAGTCGGTGGCATTTATACCGTACTTTCAACCCGGGCAAAGACGTTACAGGATATGATGAAGGACAGGGTCATATTTATAGGCCCTGATTTTTGGAAAGAGAAAGAGAGTCCTTATTTTAGCGAGGACAAGTCGTTATTTGCTGACTGGAAGGAAAAGGCAGTGGAAGAAGGCTTGCCTGTTAGGGTAGGGCGATGGACTGTGCCAGGAAGCCCGATAGCCATTCTGGTTGACTTCAGGCCATTCTTCGAGAAGAAGAACGAGATTTACGGCTGGTTATGGGAGCACTATCAGGTAGATAGTCTTCATGCCTACGGCGACTACGATGAAGCCTCGATGTTCTCGTATGCTGCCGCGCTGGTGGTTGAGAGCCTGTATAAGTGGAGCGTGGAGCGTGGAGCGTGGAGTGAGGACACCAAAGTCATCTACCACGCCAATGAGTGGATGTGTGGCCTTGGTGCGCTCTATATTAACAGCACACTGCCTCAGGTAGGAACCGTCTTTACTACTCACGCCACGAGCATCGGCCGTTCGATAGCCGGCAACATGAAGCCGCTGTACGACTATCTGTTTGCCTACAACGGTGACCAGATGGCCGGCGAGCTGAACATGCAGTCGAAGCATTCCATTGAGAAGCAGACGGCCAAGTACGTGGACTGCTTCACCACCGTGAGCGACATTACTGCCAACGAGTGTAAGGAACTGTTAGACAAGCCGGTTGACGTGGTGTTGCCTAACGGTTTCGACAACAGTTTCGTGCCTCAGTCGGCTGCCGCGTTTACCCGCAAGCGCAAGGCAGCCCGCAAGCGTCTGCTGCAGGTGGCCAACGCGCTACTGGGTGAGAACCTGGACGACGACACGCTGATAGTCTCTACCAGCGGCCGCTATGAGTTCCGCAACAAGGGTAT
>ONRS01000140.1 GCA_900320255.1 uncultured Prevotellaceae bacterium | reverse complement strand
TGAGATGATGCGTCTCATCAGCCATAACTTAGACCTTGCCCAGCATCTTGAAGAAGATGTTGAGCTGCGCCGACGTGCTTCAGTGGCACGCGAAATCATGCAGGTGAACATTGAGCGACAGCGAAATGCCGACCTACAGGATGATGGCCAGTTGCTTGCCCTCCTCGAATTGCGGTTGGAACAGGGGAAGGGGCATCAGAGCCCCGATTTCAATGCTGCTGCGTTGGCCCAGATGCTGGGCGTGAGCGTGGAGCGTCTGAACCGGCTGTTCCGCCACATGGCTGTCTATCGGACGCCCGATGCCTATATTGACAACCTGCGGCTGATGACCTCTCTGCGCCTGTTGCGCGAAAAGCCCGAATACACTATTGCCGTAGTGTCGGAAGAGTCTGGCTTTGCCAATGTGAGAACGATGCAGCGTCGTTTCCAGGATGCGCTCGGCATGACTCCCGTTGAATACCGTCTGATGCTGACGCGAGATTTGTAATACTATGGATTACCTCAGTATTATATATAAGTATTACCCAGACGACAATGAGCTGCGTCGCCTGTTGCTGAAACATTCGCGACAGGTGGCTGACAGGGCGCTCAAAATAGCTGACCGCCACCCAGAAATGAACCTCGACCGTGAGTTCTTGGAGGAGGCGGCCATGCTGCACGACATTGGTATTATTGGCTGCGATGCCCCTGGCATTCATTGCTACGGTACAGAGCCCTACATCCGTCATGGGCAGATAGGCGGGCAGATGTTGCGCCAGTTAGACATGCCAGGCTTGTCGGCTGATAGGGTGGAGGCACTTGCCCGCGTTGCTGAGCGCCACACGGGTACTGGTCTGCCCGGTTGGGAGCCTGAGACGCTGGAAGAGCAGGTCATTTGCTATGCCGACAAGTTCTACTCGAAGTCGAGTCCTGACCGTGAGAAGACCATTGAACAGGCTGCCCAGTCGCTCCGCAAGTTCGGCGAAGCGGGCGTCGTGAAGTTCTTGGCGTGGGCAGAGAGGTTTGAGGAAAGGTGAAAGGGTGAAAAGGCGAAAAGGTGAAAAGGCGAAAGGGTGAAAAGGCGAAAAGGTGAAAGGGTTAAAAGGTAAAAAAGTAAAAAGGTAATAGTAAAAAAACGTAAATCGTAAATTGTAAATCGTAAATTATTATTACCTTTGCAGCCGTGAGAAGAAAAACGCTCATATTTATACTGCTCTTCGCCTTCATTTTTGTGATGGCGGGACTGCCCTCCTTACGCTTTTCCGGTGTGCAAAAGCGTGAGGCGGTTCTTGATACTGTGGCACCTCTTGACTCACCCGTCATCCAACACCTGACACCCATCACCGAGCCTCTTGACTCACCCCTCACCACCCCCGACTCCTTGTCCAACGAGCCCGATACCACCAAGATGGACTCGTTGCAGCTCCTTATATATAAGCGCAACAAGGCCATCGACGACTCCCTACGGCTTGACAGTCTGAACCGTAAGCACAAGAACAGCATCGAGGCACCTGTAACCTATTCGGCTGCTGACTCTATGACCTACGACGCCGAGACGAATACGGCGCATCTGTTCGGTTCGGCCAAGGTGGATTACGAGAACATGAACCTGGAGAGCGACCAGATATACATGAGCCTCGATTCTAATCAGGTGCATGCCACGGGTACGACCGACTCTACTGGCGTCGTCAAGGGGACACCGGTATTCAGAATGGGTAGCGACACCTACGAGAACGACACCATAGCCTTTAACTTCAAGACAAAGAAAGGTCTCATCAGCGGCGTATATACCCAGCAGGACGAGGGTTTCCTGACGTCCGAGCTGGCCAAGCGTGGTGCCAACGGAGAACTGTTCCTGCAGCATGGCCGTTACACTACCTGCGACGAGGACCACCCTGACTTCTATCTCGCTCTCTCGCGAGCCAAGGTCCGTCCAGGCAAGGACGTGGTGTTCGGCCCGGCTTATTTAGTGGTGGCCGACGTGCCGCTGCCCTTCGCCATTCCCTACGGCTTCTTCCCCTTCACCAAGAGCTACTCCAGCGGTTTCATCATGCCTACCTACGGTGATGAGACTTCTCGCGGCTTCTATCTGCGTGACGGTGGCTACTACTTTGCCATCAGCGACAAGATGGACCTGAAGCTCGTCGGCGAAATCTACACCAAGGGCTCGTGGGGTGTCACGGGAACTTCTAACTACAAGAAGCGTTACAGGTATCACGGCTCGGTGTTGGTGAGCTACCTGAGCACCAAGACAGGCGACAAGAATATTGACGAAGAGAAGCGCACCAGTTTCAAGATTGTGTGGAACCACACGCAAGACCCGAAGGCCAACCCCTTCAGCACGCTGAGTGCCAAGGTGAACTTTGCTACGTCGGGCTATGAGAGCAGCAATCTCACCTCTATGTACAACCCGCAGGCGCTGACACAGAGTACCCGAACGTCGTCAGTATCTTACCAGACGCAGTTCTCCAGCATCGGCATGACGCTGGGTGCTACGTTCAACTTCGACCAGAACATGCGCGACTCCACCATTTCCGTCACCCTGCCGAGTCTGAACGTCGCTGTTTCACGCTTCTATCCCCTGAAGCGTAGGGGCAGCAGCGGCAAGCGCTGGTACGAGAGCATCTACATGCAGTATAAGGGTCAGTTGGAGAACTCTGTCAAGGCTCATGAGGACAAGATTCTGCACACCCGTCTGAACCGTGACTGGAAGAATGCCATCTACCACGAGGTGCCCATAGCGGCCAACTTCAATCTGTTCAACTACATCAACGTGACGCCTAACTTCACGTTCAAGGACCGTATGTACTTCAACCGTAGCAAGAAGTCATGGAACGAAAGCACCCAGACCGAGAAGGTTGACACCGTGACAGGCTTCTATAACGTCTATGACTGGAGCCTGAACATGAACCTGAACACCAAGCTTTACGGTATGTTCATTCCAAACCGCAAAATCTTCGGCGACAAGATTGTGGCCATCCGCCATGTCTTCTCCCCGTCTGTTACCTTCAGCTATGCGCCTAACTTCGGCACGTCGCGATACGGCTATTTCGACTATTACCAGAAGACCGATGCCGACGGTAATGTGTCGATGGTAGAGTATTCGCCCTACGAGGGCCAGCTGTTCAGCCCCCCGCTCAGCAAGTCGAGGACGGGAAGCGTCAGCTTCGACTTCTCTAATAATGTGGAGATGAAAATCAGGAGCGACAAGGACTCTACGGGATTCAAGAAAATCAGCCTCATCGACGAGTTGCGTCTGGGCATGTCGTATAACTTTGCCACCGAACGCCAGCCGCTGAGCCCGCTGTCAACGTCATTGCGACTCAAGCTCTCGAAGAGCTACACCCTCAACCTCTCCACGTCGTTCGCCAGCTATGTCTATGAGGCCGACTCCGTGGGAGCCACGCCTCGTGAGAGTGAGCGCGTCACTTACTGGCAGAAGGGTAAGTGGGGACGCTTCCAGCAGTTGTCCTACAACCTGGCCTACGAACTCAACAACGAGAAGATCGCCAAGTTCTTCAAGTGGCTGCGTGGTGAGAAAGTCGAGGACGACAAGGAAAAGAAACCCCATACCCGTGAGGAGGACGATGAGGAATTCGGACTGGAGACCAACATCGATACCGACATGGAGCGTGCCAAGCATTCCGCCAAACGAGAACCCTCTGACAAGGCTGAGACCGACGAAGACGGCTACATGGCCTTCAGCCTGCCCTGGTCCATGCACATCAGCTACGGTATCAGCGTCAGGGAGAACCGTTCGGGTAAGTTCAACTACAACACCATGCGTTATCCTTACTCCTGGTCGCAGACGCTCAACGTGAGCGGCAACATCCGCATATCCGACGGCTGGAACATTCAATACTCGTCAGGTTACGACTTCGACAACCACAAGATTACCATGACGCAGGTGTCGCTGTCGCGCGACCTCCATTGCTTCAACATGTCGTGTAATGTGGTGCTGGCACCCTATACCAGTTACAATTTCTCCTTCCGCTGTAACGCCGCCACGCTCACCGACGTGCTGAAATACGACAAGCGCAGCAGCTACTCCAACGCCGTGCAATGGTACTAATTCCTAATTAAAAAGTATGGCAGAACTGCAACCAATGATAGTTGACCTGGCGCTCATGCTGGTGGTAGCCGGCGTTGTGACGCTCATTTTCAAGAAGCTCAAGCAGCCTCTCGTGTTAGGCTATATCGTGGCGGGATTCCTCGTGTCGCCCCACATGCCCTATACCGCTTCGGTGGCCGATATATCCAACATCCACCTTTGGGCTGACATTGGTGTCATGTTCCTGCTGTTCTCCTTAGGTCTTGACTTCTCGTTCAAGAAGATACTCAAGATGGGCATCTCGCCCATCATCTCCACCGTCAGCATCATCTTTGCCATGTCCTTGCTGGGCGTGGTGGCCGGCCATACTTTCGGGTGGTCGCGCATGGACTGCATTTTCCTCGGCGGAATGCTGGCCATGTCTTCTACTACTATTATATATAAGGCCTTCGACGACTTAGGCCTGCGGCAGCAGAAGTTTGCCAGCATGGTCATGAGCGTGCTCATTCTCGAGGATATTCTCGCCATCGTCATGATGGTGCTGCTCTCGGCCATAGCCAGCGGCAATAATCCTGACGGCGGTCAGATGCTGGGCTCCGTCTTGAAGATAGTCTTCTTCCTCGTGCTCTGGCTCGTGGTGGGCATCTTTGCCGTTCCCCTTTTCCTTCGCAAGGTGCGTCTGCTGGTCAACAACGAGGTGCTGCTCGTTGTCTCGCTCGGCCTCTGCTGTGCCATGGCGGTGTTCTCGTCCAAGGTGGGCTTTTCGTCGGCTTTCGGCGCGTTCATCATGGGTAGCATCCTGGCTGAGACCGTTGAGGCAGAGCGTATTGAGAAACTGGTCGAGCCGGTGAAGAACCTCTTCGGTGCCATTTTCTTCGTGTCAGTAGGCATGCTGGTTGACCCCAACATCCTTGTCAGCTATGCGTTGCCCATTGCCGCCCTCGTGCTCACCATCCTCATTGGTCAGAGCATCTTCGGCTCCATAGCCTTCATGCTCGGTGGCGAGTCGCTCAAGTCGGCCATCCGTTGCGGCTTCTCCATGGCGCAGATTGGTGAGTTCTCGTTCATCATCGCCTCGTTGGGCCTCTCCTTAGGTGTCATCAGCGATTTCCTCTATCCCGTAGTGGTGGCCGTGTCGGTCATCACCACGTTCCTCACCCCTTACATGATTCGTCTCTCCGTGCCTGCTTCGGCAGCCCTTGAGCGCCATCTGCCCACGCGCCTCATTCGTGTGCTTAACTATTTCTCCCTCAGCCAGTCGAAGACCGGCACTACCAACAAGTGGAAGGGCCTACTGGTGCCCATGGCACTCAACACGCTGGTCTATTCCATTCTGTCCATGGCCGTTGTCTTCGTCATGTTTACCTTCGTGTTGCCCTTCATGCAGCACTTGTCCCCGTGGAGCAAGTTCGAGTGGGTGGGTAATGCCATCACGGGTCTGCTCACCATTCTCTTCATCTCGCCGTTCCTCCGTGCAATGGTCATGAAGAAGAATCGCAGCGAGGAGTTCAAGGCCCTGTGGAAGGAGAACGGGCGCAACCGTTTCCCGCTCTTGTTCACCATCTTGGTGCGTGCCCTGTTGGCAGTAGCCTTCGTGTTCTACATCTGTCACTATCTGAGTGACTTCGGTCCGGCCATCCTCTTTACGCTGGGCATTGGCCTGGTGCTGCTCATGGTGTTCTCGCGCAGCATCAAGCATAACAGCATCATGCTCGAACGGCTGTTCATCAACAACCTGCGTTCACGCGACATTGCCGCACAGGTCAGCGGACGTAAGCGTCCGCTCTACGAGGGGCGCCTGTTAGACCGCGATATCCACATGGCTGATTTCGACATCCCCATGGACACCCGCTGGATGGGCCACACCCTGCGCCAGTTGGAGTGGGGCACTAAGTATGGTGTCCACATCAGCAGCATTCTGCGTGCCAACCACCGCCTGAACATCCCCGATGGCGACTACCTCATTTTCCCGGGTGACAAAGTGCAGGCCATTGGCACCGACGCGCAGCTGGCCGCCTTTGGCAATGCGGTTCAGAAGGAGGTTTTTGGCGTTGACCCGTACTTCGAGCAGCGCGAAATGAAGCTCCACCAGCTGGTGCTCAGTCCTAACAGTCCCTTCGTCGGCAAGACCATAGTCAACAGCGGCATCCGTTCCGTTTACAGCTGCATGGTGGTAGGCATCGAGGAGGGCGAGGAGAACCTCACCCCCGTTAAGCCCACCCGCAAGTTCCGTGCCGGTGACATCCTCTGGGTAGTGGGCGAACAGGAAAGCATCAATGCCCTGCTCGAGGCATAACCATCCCGTGCGTTTAGACATAACGAATGGCTTCCGATGGATGTCCTGGATGAAATAATTGGGCGCTAATTACCATTTCTTCATTTCTCATTTCAATTTCTCATTCCTTATTCCTCATTTCTCATTTTCAGCTAAATAACGTTTACGTAAGTTTTTAAAGTTTTTTAGCCAATTGTTTGGTAAATTGATTAATTCTTTTTACCTTTGCCAGCAACAACAAATAATAACAATGGATAAGAGATTCAGACCAAGAACAAATGATGAACTGCGAGCAGCCGTTCAGATCTTTCAGGCAAGAACCAAAGCCATGAATGAAAGACTAAAGAACAAATTAGAAAAAGAAGTTCCTGTTGAGCAGTTTGCATGATGGAATTTAATGTAGCTCGCCTAAACATTTTCTCTCCCTATTATGTCTCACAGGATATTGATGGGGATTTATTGTTTGTTACCGACTACGGAGTAAAGTATGCAGTTGCCTTCGAACAGAATGTTGAGTTGTTGAATTATACTGCATTCGAATTTGGAATACAGAACCTCAATAGTCTGTCATCGCCAAGTGACACAAAATTGCGTGATACAATATTGGCTATTATTGAAGAATTCTTTCTTTCAAACAAGAGTGTTTTGCTATACATTTGTGAAACAGGCGACGGGATGCAGGAATTTCGTTTTCGTCTATTTCTTCGATGGTTCAATACATACAAAAATCGTCATTTATACGACATTCGTACTATAGAGAACGTTATGGATGACGATACTCCAAACTTTGGTGCAATCATAGTTGAGAAAACAAATCCAGATATTGAGTTGATTATAGCTCGGTTCAACGAACTCTCGACTTTCCTAACGAAATAGATTCCTCATTCCTCATTTCTCATTTCCTCCCCAATAACGTTTACGTAAGTTTTTCAAGTTTTTTAGCTAATTGTTTGGTAAAGTCACAATAAGTTTGTAACTTTGCAGCGCCATATGGTGTATGCTGTGTGGTGACATTTTGGTAAAACAGAAGCGTTATGCTCTTTCTTGCAAGGTGAAAACGTAGGAAATTTTCAATTATTGCAGATTGTTGGGTCAGTGTAGCTACACTGGCAACCCAAGAAAGTAGAAGTCAGACGTAAATGCTTCCACGCTCGGCGTGGAGCTGAAGTTTGTGTATCATCTTTACTTTCTTGGGTAATCCTACGACCCTCACCTTGAAGATGTGGACATACAGTTCCACGCTTCTTACGTATATATATAAAGGTTCGCGCGAGGGACGGCGAGGACCGCAAAAGAACGATGAACAAAAAGGGATTCGTGCTTTGTGTCATAAAGACAATTAATAACAATAATAATAACTAATTAAAGCAAAACAATGATGAAAAAGAACAAATTACTAAAAACGTTGCTCCTGCTGACGGTCATGTTAGTGGGGAGTGCTACTAATCTTCTGGAAGTGTAACGTGAATAAGGAATTATAAAGAATAAAACGGAAGAGGCACATCGCCCCATGCTTCTGACGAGAACTATAATAATAATGTACGCGCGAGGGACGGCGCGTGAAAATTCTTACTTCCGCATCTGCCTTGCGCTCATGATGCCCCTAAATAGAAAACAACAGTAAAGACAATATATAATAACAATAATAATAACTTAATTACATCAATTATGAAAAAAACATTTTTACTCAAAACAATGCTCCTGCTATTTGCCCTGATAGCCGGAGTGAGTGGCTCGTGGGCGCAAGATGTGACTTATAAGTTGACTAAGGTTACCTCTGTAACGGCTGGAGAGAAATATGTCTTTGAGCAAGACGGACATGTAATGAAGAATACCGTAAGTAATAATGCTTTACAAACGGCAGCAACATATAATAGTAAAGGTTTGTCAGGGACAGAAAGCTATATATGGACACTGGAAGCAGTCTCGGATGGTTTCTATATGAAGAATGTAAGCTTGAGTTCAAATTCATATTTGAATAATTCTTCAAGTACGAATGTATCACTAGGCTCTAAATCTTCAGTCTGGGCCTTTAATTTTCAGGATGATGGTACGGTACTTATTCAAAACACAAAAAATAGTAATCGCTTTTTAGGTTATTCCTCTTCTACTTCTTATGCATATAAAGCTTATGCAATAAGTAACGTGGAATCTTATTCTCATGCTATAAACGTTTATAAGCTAGAAGAAGAAAGTACAGGTGGAGAAACTTCGACTGTTGCAGTTCCATCTTTCTCCCCCGCAGCAGGTGCTGTGACTGCAGGAACAGCAGTTTCACTGACTCAGGCAGATGCTGAGATAATTATGTATACAACTGATGGAACGGATCCAAGCTATACAAATAATAACGGCATAATATATTCAGAACCAATTACAATTACAAAACCTGTTACAATTAAGGCAATAGCGATAGATGCTGATGAGAATGAAAGTAATATTGCTTCAGCTGCTTATACAATTATTGTAACAGCACCAATATTCTCTCTTCCTGCTGGTGAGGTTAATCAAGGTGAGGAATTAACTATGTCTGCGACAACAGGTCATACCATTATCTATACTACTGATGGTACAGATCCATCAAAGGAAAATGGTAATGAATATGCTGCGCCTATTATTATAAACGATGCGATGACCGTAAAGGCAATTGCTGTTGATGCTTATGATAATGAAAGCGCTGTAACAAGTGCTACATATACAGTCAAAATAGCTGGAGCTATTGATATAATACCAAATTATTCTTTCTTTGGGCTTACAGCTGCTACTAGTGGAACGGAGAAGAACGAGGTCGAAGGTACGACCTCAGAAGGTGTAACGGTTACTTATACCAGGAATGATGGTTCTTTATACCTCAATAACAATGCAATGCGCTTCTATAAATCAAACACGTTGAAGATAGAGGCTCCAGAAGGAAAGGTTATCACAACGATTGTTTTGACAATGTCAAATGAGCAAACAGATTTAACATCAGATCCTTCAGGCTATGATAATAATACAAAAACTTGGACGGGAAGTGCATCAGCAGTTACACTCAGTCGCCCGTCAAGTGTGAGTGGTTATGCCCAAATAACAAAAATAACAGTTGTTCTTGCTGATGATGTTGTAGATCCGAATAAATGTCAGGCTCCTACCTTGACTGCGGAAACAACTTTCCTTGGCAGCATGGAAGTGACTATTAGCAGCGAAGAAGAAGGTGCTGTGTGCTATTATACACTTGATGGAACAGACCCGACTCGTGAAAGTACAAAATACACTGAGCCTTTTACTATCACAGAGACAACTACTGTGAAAGCCATTGCTACAATTGGTGATGATAAGACCAGTTCCGTTGTGAGCGCTACCTATACTGCTGCTTCATATTCTGAAAACATTGCAGCATTTAAAAATACGACTGGGGAAGGATATTTAAAGATGACAGGTGCGCAGGTTGTATTTATCGACGCTGATAATAAGAATATTTATGTTCGTGACGCAAGTGGTGCTATAGATATTTTCAGCAGTACAGGCTTTACTAAGGAATTGAAGACGGGTGATATTTTGGACGGTTATCTTTCTGGTACATATAGTCCATACAAAGGCCTTCCCGAAATTAAGGATGCTAAACTTGATCTCGTTACCGTAACAGGAAATGAAACAGTAGTCGCAAAAGTTATTGATGGAACTACCGAAGCTATTGGTGCAAATTTGTGTGACTTGGTAAAGATTGAAAATACTGAAATCACAGAAACAAGTAGTAAATATTATGTAGGTGATAATTCGGACATTCAGTTGTATGACAACTTCCATGTTGGATATACTGTAACAACAGGACAACCTGTTGATGTTTCAGGTATTGCAACTATTTACAATACTACTTATGAGCTGTTCCCACGTTATGAAACAGACATTGTTTATTTAGATAATTCAGAAGAAGTTTCCGTTCCCGCGAAGGGCTACATAACTTTCTGTAGTGAGAACGCCCTTGATTTCTCAAGCACGGATGCAATTACTGTTTATACCGCTAAGGTTGTTGGTGGTAAGGTCGTAATGACTCAGATTAAGAAGGTTCCTGCAGAGACTGGCGTTATTCTGATGAATGCCTCTGGCCTTGGAAGTGCTGTTGAAGCAACGAATGTGCCTTTCCTGAGCGAAGATGCTGACGACGTATCAGACAATGAACTTGTTGGGGTACTGGAGAATACTTCGCTCGACTACTCAGTTGGTGGCAAGTTTAATTATGTGCTGCAGCAGCAGGAAGGTGACTCTGAGCCTCACTTCTATAAGGCTGTTAGTGGAACGCTGAGAGCTAAACGCGCATATCTTAGCACAACTTACAACGTTAATTCAGCTGGTGCACCTGCTCTTAGCATTGACTGGGGTGAGGGTACGACAGGCATCAACAGCGTTGAGCGCGGAGCGTTGAGCGTTGAGGGATGCTATACTCTGGATGGTCGCCGCGTGGCTCAGCTTACGAAGGGACTCTACATTGTGAATGGACGAAAAGTAATCATTAAATAAATAACAACCGCCTTACCCCTGCCTATCTCCCCTCCTTGGGAGGGGCGGGGGGAGGCTCCAAATAAAATGCAAAGCATTATGAAAAAAGAATATGTTAATCCGGAAACGGTAGTAATTGACTTGAAAGTTTCACAGTCATTATTGGCTGGCTCTCTGAAAGATCAAGAGGCTACTAAAGATAGTGACGGGTTCTTTGATGATGCCGCTCGCTATCACGACAACGGTGGCTCTGAGGACTGGTAAGCAATGCGAGAATCTCGGATTACAAATCCCGATGAACTGGCAAACAGGGAGTTTGCCGTAAGCAAACTCCCTGTTCCTCGTAAGAGGACTCTGGAAGCTGAGGCTGTGCCTCGGAAAATCGTTCAAAGAGGCTGCGCCTCGCGCTTGGCACTTGTGACGCTTATATGAGCGAAGCGAGTCTTAAGAAGAACGGAAGCGTTCTTTAACTTATTGAGACAACGGATAAAACTCGATTTGCATTACCTCTGAGACTTTGCCTCGAAGGTAAGCTGCATCTTCGGAAATGAAAATAAATGCGAATTTATTTTGCATTTCACTCGATTTGCATTACCTTTGCAGGCAAAGAAAAGGAAAAAAGTTATGACGGCAATTTCATTAAAGAGAGAGACCGACACTTACTGGGGACTGATTAAAGGTGCCAGTAATGAAGTGAAGCTTGCGCTCATTAAGCGTTTGAGCGATGCTTTACGACCTGCTGTGGTCGAGCCGAAGGCAAAGAAGAAAAAGAAATACACCGCCGATGATTTTGCAGGAATGTGGAGCGATGAGTATTTCATGGATGCCGATGAGTTGTGTAAAGTTATACGCGATGGACGTCGCGTAAAAAGCAGCCGTGATGAATTCTGGGATAAATTCTTGAATGAACCATGAGACAGCAATATTTACTCGATACGAATATCTGCGTATATTGGTTACGAGACAAGTACGGCATAAGAAAACGAATCAACGAAGTTGAATTCGATAATTGTTGTATCTCGGAAATCACTATGGCAGAATTGAAATTCGGCAAGGTGTATGGAAAGTTAAAGGGTGGTCCAAAGTACAAGGAACAGAAAATGGATGAATTCTTTAATGCTATCAAGGTCCTTCCCATATCACCTGTTATTGATTTCTTTGCAGAAGAAAAGGCACAATTGACACTTGCAGGAACTCCTGTTGAAGACTTTGATTTGCTCATAGGGTGTACTGCCGTGGAAAATAACATGGTGCTGGTAACCCAGAACGTAAAGGACTTCAAGAACATCAGCAATATCAGAATTGAAAACTGGATTGACGACGAAGCGCTAATAGCTATCAGCCAAGAGTAAATAATATGGTGTTATCTCGCCGTTTTTGTGCGACCGAGGGGCCTTTTTGTGGTAGAAAGAGGGCACTTCTCTCGATGTCCCACCCTATGGAACATGTTGCTCCATCCTATGGAGTAAACCGCTCCACCCTATGGAACAATGCCTTTGTCGGTGGGTGAATAGGAGCAAGGCGGGAGCTTATGTTTGAGTGGATATGCTATCCGCTCGTTGGGAATATCATCATTTTTTAATGCGCGAAGGCCTTTTTAGCCATAAACTGACGCGAATACAGTCGAAAAAAATGCGGAAAAAGTATTGAAAAACGCACTTTGTTGCCACTATTGCCACCATAATGCCACTTGTAACGCATTGATTATCAGTAAGTGTTGCAAAAGTGGCATTGTTGCAAGGAAAATAAAAAACACTGGTAGGGGAATGTAAGTGCCCCTATCTCATGGTTTGCCCATTCCCCCGTTATCCGTTTGTCTCAATATGCTTAGAGAATGAGCTCGAGCAGTGTGAGAAGTGGAACAGGGAAATCCCTCTTCCTTCCTCCTTGAATGAAGACAACATATAATAACAACAAAAAATAATAACTTAATTTCAACAACAATGAAAAAAAGACATTTACTCAAAACATTGCTCCTGCTATTTGCATTGATAGTGGGAGTGGGAAGCGCGTGGGCGGACGATGTAACCGACGTAATTACTGCATCTGATCTTGCTGCCACAAGTACGACTTACACAGATTTTTCAGGAGTTAGTATAACTTCGGATGCTGTTTATGCAGGCCAGAGTGCTAAAGATGGTTCTGGTAATATTCAAATGAGGTCAAAGAATTCTAACTCAGGTATTGTTTCAACAACTTCTGGCGGTAAGCTGAAAAGCGTAAAGATAACTGTGGGAAGCGGAAGCAATACTATTGATGTCTATGGATCAAATATAGCATATAATTCTGCTGCAGATCTTTATGCAACAGGTACCAATTCAAAACAAGGAACAAAACTTGGGTCTGTGACTGAAACTGGAACAATTACAGTTACGGGGGATTATGCCTACGTTGGTATCCGTTCCAATAATGGTGCTATTTATCTCAGCAGTATTGAGATTACGTGGGAAACATCATCTGGCTCTCAAACGGCAACGGCTACAAGTGTAACGATTGATGCAAGTGGTATTACTAATACTAATGTATATGAAGGCACAGCAGCCGGCTCTTTGACAGCCACAGTTAAGGCTGGTGATGCTGCTATTGATGGTGCTACGGTTACTTGGACATCAAGTAACGAGAGTGTTGCAACGATCGATGCAAATGGTGCTGTGACGCTTGTTGCAGCAGGAACGACTACGATTACTGCTTCTTACGCTGGTGTTGAGGGAGAATACAAGTCTTCTTCTGCTACTTACGAACTTACTGTTACTAACTCTGACCCGAATCAACCTGGTTCAGAGAACAAACCTTATACCGTAGCCGAGGCTCGCGCTGCTATTGATGCAAATAGTGGTGTGACTGGTGTTTATGCAACAGGTATTGTTTCTGAGATTGTTACGGCGTATAGCGATAAGTTCGGAAATGTTACCTTTGACATGGTAGATGAGAATGGAACTACAGTTTCTCTGAGAGCCTATCGCTGTACTGGTGATAAAGCTGCTGAAGTTGCTGTTGGTGATGTAGTTGTGGTTAAGGGTAATCTGACCAAATATAATTCAACTTATGAGTTCGAACAGGGGTGTGAAATTGTATCTCTGCAGCATTCTATGACTCCTTCAATTACTGTTGCTTCTACATCTGTTGAGGTGAGTGCTAATGGTGGTGAAGGTACAATAGAGGTGACTTTAAATAACATTACTGAAGGTGTAGCAGATGTGAAGTTCTATCAAGCTGACGGTACAACTGAAACTACTTACAACTGGGTGACAGCTGAAGTTAATTCAGATAATAACAATGTGAATTACACTATTAGTGCCAATGATGGCGAGGCTCGTACGGCTTACATGAAGGTATATGTTAATGATGTATATTCCGACCTGATTACCATTACTCAGGCTGCACCAGTAAATGACTATGCTGAGTTGCCTTTCGAGTTTGATGGTGGTAGTTCGGACATTGAAAGTACTTCGGGTTTGAGTGCTGAGGACCTTGGTGATTATAACAACTCTCCGAAACTGAAGTTCGACGGTACTGGTGACTATCTGCTGCTTCAGTTCAACGAAACTCCTGGAACTTTGACTTTCGACATCAAGGGTAACAGCTTCTCGGGAGGAACGTTTACGGTACAAACATCTGTTGATGGTGTAACGTTCACAGACTTAGAAAGCTATACTGAACTGGGTACCACACAGTCAGAAAAGTTTGACAACCTGGCTGCTGATGTTCGCTATATTAAGTGGATATATACAGAAAAGATCAGCGGTAATGTGGCTTTGGGCAATATCAAGTTAGCCAAGCCTGACAATACTCCTTCAATTTCTGTTGCTTCTACTTCTGCTGAGGTGGATGCTGACGGTGGTGATGGCGTGATTGTCGTTACTTATAAGAATGTTGACGCCGAAGGAGTTGAGGTTAAATGGGTTGAGTCTGATGGTACAACAGCTGCTGAATACGATTGGATTTTGGCAGATCTCAATAACGATAATAACCTTTATTATGTTGTTACTCCTAATGATGGTGCCGAGCGTAAGGCTTACCTGAAACTTTGCTTTGATGCTGAGACAAACGAGGTATGTTCCGACCTGATTACCATTACTCAGGCAGCCTACGAAGCTCCGTTTGAGGGTGCTACTTACACGCTGGCTTCGACTATTACGCCGGGTAAGCACTACATCATAGCAAGCGAGGCTGATGCTGAAGGTAATGCATACGCTATGGGTGGACAAACCCCCAACAACCGTGCTGCTGTTGCAATAAAAGTAGATGGTGATAAGGCACAGGTAAATAGTGCTGATGTACGTGAATTTGTCATCAGCATTCCTGAAGCTGACGGTCTCTATGCTATTTATGATGAGACTGAGTCTGGTTATTTGTATGCAGCCAGCAGCGATAAGAATTATCTGAGAACAGAGACGACACTTGACGATAATGGTAAGTGGACCATCGCATTTAATGACGAAGGTGATGCTACGATAAAAGCACAGGGAACGAATACCAGAAATTGGATGCGTTTCAATGAATCAAGCACATTGTTTAATTGTTATGCCTCTGGACAGGCTGATGTCTATCTCTACGAGAAAGATGAAGACAAGACGACTGTTGTAACCATTAGCGAGCTGGGTTATGCTACGTTTGGCAGCGCTGAGGCTGTTGACTTCTCTGAGACTAACTTGACTGTTTACACCGCTAAGGTGAACGATACGAATAGTGAAGTAGAGCTGACTGAGGTTAGCAAGCAAGTTCCTGCCGGTGAGGCTGTGCTCCTGAAGGGCGAGGCTGGTACTTACACGGGTAAGGTGATTGAGTCGGCTGACCGTCTGACGGACAATGACCTGAAGCTTGCTACGGCTGACCTTAGAGGAAATGGTAAGATTTATGTGCTGAACAAGGTTGACGACAAGGTTGGTTTCTACAAGCTTTCTGCAGAAGGAACGCTGTCTAAGGGTAAGGCTTATCTTGAGTCTGAGAGTGCCGCTCCGTTCTTAGGCTTCGATGGTGAGGACACGACGGGCATCAACAGCGTTGAGCGTGGAACGTTGAGCGTTGAGGGATGCTATACACTGGACGGCCGCCGCGTGGCTCAGCCTACGAAGGGCCTGTACATCGTGAACGGTAAAAAGGTAATCTTAAAATAAAAAACAGACCCCCTCTGACTCCCCCTGTTTAGGGGGAGGATTTGGGGGTTATGTAGAAATAATTTAAAAAGGACAAGTTATGAAAAAAGCATATAAGAACCCGGAAATGTACATGGTGAGCATGGACTCCATCAATCTGCTCCTGCCTCTTAGTGGGAAAGAGGTCGGTGGTGGATACGCTCCCCGTTATGAACGTCGTGGAGAGAACGGAAAGTTGGATTCTGACGAAGAGGACGAGGAGGAAGAAGACTGGTAACTAAAGTTTCCCACCTCCGTGAACTGCGATATAATCAGCAAAATTAAGTCCGAAGTGACCTCCCCTATCCCCTCCTGTAGGAGGGGGACGATTACCACGCAAGGGCATACACACATTCTGTCCTCCCCCTACAGGGGGAGTCAGCGGGACGATTACCACGCAAGGGCATGCACACATTCTGTCCTCCCCCTACAGGGGGAGTCAGAGGGGGTCATAAGGGAGGGAAACTTCACCTGGTAATCATTGGAGCTCCTGGCTGGAATGCTGACGGCCGGGAGCCGGTACGATAAAACGCCGTGAGGCGGATGTTAGTAAATTTTGTTTTAATAGCACCGCTTTTATAGCGGGCTTATTATTAGTTAAAGTAATAATTAGTTTTGTTGCCGCCGGCCCGTGAGGGTCGGCGGTTTTTTCTTCCTTCACACTAACTGTTTGTAAGCATTCGTTGAAATACACGGTAAGCATTCGGTAAACTACAAGTGTTACAATTATGACCAAAGAAGATTATCTGCAGTTACAGTCAGACCACCATCAGAGCGGTCTGTCCCAGAAGTCGTACCTACCTGTGTCCGTGCAGGACGGATATATAATCAATAACTGGACATTTTCGGGCGAAAAAGGGCGGTGTTAGAATAGGAACAGAGAAGGAGGTGACTGTTTCTTCTGCGCCATTTCCGACTCCATGCGCTCTGTGGCTTTGGTGAAGAAGAAGTTGACGAGGTGCTCGTCGGTTCCCTCGGATCGTATCTGCTTGAGGGCTGCGATGTACTTACTGCGGTCCTTTAGCTCAATGATTAACATCGGGTGGCCTGCACGCAACAGAAGGAAGTTCGACATGAGACGGCCAGTCCGTCCGTTGCCGTCGCGGAATGGGTGCAGGTATTCGAAGTAGCCGTGCCAACGGGCTGCCACCACCATGGGGTGATGTCCTTTGCTAATGGCTTTCTCAGTCTGTGACATGAGTGCAGGCACTCTGGCCACTAACTGTTCGTGGTCGCCAAACACGGTGTCACCGGCTGCCATGTCCTCAGTTGTATATTCGCCTGCTATGGCACCCGGAGCTTTATAGGTTAAGGTATGTTCAGTGACGAGGCGGTTCACTTCTTTGAGTAGCTGTTCGTCGAAGGGGTGATGCAGCATGGACGTCATGTAGTCGAAGGCACGGAAGTGGTCAGCCATTTCTGTACATTCCAACAGCGAGCGTCCCACAGGCACCATGCCGAGACCATGCTCACGCAGTATGCGTGTGTCGTCAACGGAGAACGTGTTGCCCTCGATGGCACAGGAGTGGGCGGAGAACAGAATCTCGTTGTACTCCATCCATTGCTGCCGGCTCATCTTCTCCACCACCTGTTGTTGGTATTTTTGCCGCAAGTGCTCGTATCTTGTAATCTCTTTTTCGTACATCGCTGCAAAGATACGAATAAGCGGGAAAAGAACAAAATAAATTCATTTATTTTTTCTTTCGAGTGCAAGTTTCACACTAACTGCTTCAGCCAGAGGTTCAGGAAGCGGTCATAGACCGTGTAGCCGCTGTCATCATGATACACCAGGTCTTTATCGACCAGGACGGTCAGGGCGGTCTTCACGCTGCTGGCGCTTGGCAGATTGTATTGCCTAATAAACTCGTTGCTTTGGGGGCTCACTACCCGGTCTGCCTTGGCAATGGCTTTGAGCAGCGAGAACTGGTTGTCGGTCAGGAAAACGATGCCGTTCCTAACAGTTGTACGAAATCATGTTGGTTCTTGGTGGAAAAGATGTCGATATAGATGCAAATGGCATCCTTTTCTTGTTGCTGAATGTGGTAAAAAGCATTCTTGATGAGCCCTGTTTTGCCTATTCTGCGTGGTGATAATAAGGTGGCTTTATCGTGTAAACTCCGTGACGGACTTTCCGTGACGGAAGTTCCGCGATGCAAAGGTAAACAAAAAAGCCGAAAGTCCAAAACTTTCGGCTGTTGTTTTCGAGGTGCGAGGTACGAGGTACGAGGTGCGAGGTACGAGAATACCTCAGTCCCTTCCGTGTGGATTAACATTTCGTGTGTTTACTCGCATTCCTCGCACCTCGTACCTCGTACCTCGAAAAAATCTCGTACCTCGTACCTCGAAAAAAGAATCAGTCGTTATACGCTGCTGTCAGCTCGCAAATCTTGATGATGACCTGCATGGCCTTCTGCATGGACTGGATGCTGACGAACTCGTAAGGGCCGTGGAAGTTGATGCCGCCCGCAAAGATGTTGGGGCAGGGCAGACCCTTGAACGAGAGCTGTGCACCGTCAGTACCGCCGCGAATGGGGCGCACCATCGGGGCAACGCCGCTCTCCTGCATGGCCTTCAGCACGAGGTCGATGACGTGCATCTGCGGGTCAATCTTTTCCTTCATGTTGTAGTACTGGTCCTTCACGTCGCAGCTGACAGTGCCCTCGCCGTACTTCTGGTTCATCTGCTCGGCACAGCGCAGAATGAAACGCTTGCGGTCCTCGAAGCGGTCGCGGTCGTGGTCGCGGATGATGTACGACAGCTTGGCCTGTTCGATGTTCGACTGAATGCCCAGCAGGTGGTAGAAGCCCTGATAGCCCTCGGTGGTCTCGGGTGTCTCGTCGGCGGGCAGCATGTTGGCAAACTCGGCAGCCAGGGCGTTGGCATTGACCATCTTATCCTTGGCATAGCCCGGATGTACGCTGATGCCCTTGATGGTGACCTTGGCCGAGGCAGCGTTGAAGTTCTCAAACTCCAGCTCGCCCACGTCGCCGCCGTCCATGGTGTAGGCCCACTGGCAGCCGAACTTCTCTACGTTGAAGTGGTGGGCACCCATGCCGATTTCCTCGTCGGGGTTGAAGGCTACGCGAATCTTGCCGTGTTTCACCTCGGGGTGCTGTTGCAGCCATACCATAGCCTGTACTATCTCGGCGATGCCGGCCTTGTCGTCGGCTCCCAAGAGGGTGTGGCCGTCGGTAACGATGAGGTCTTCGCCCACGTGCTGCAGCAGTTCGGGGAACTTGGTGGGACTACTGACGATGCCTTCGCTGAGAAGGATGTCCGACCCGTCGTAGTTGCGGATGATCTGCGGGTGAATATTGGCACCTGAGCAGTCGGGGCTGGTGTCGTAGTGGGAAATGAAGCCGATGACGGGCACTTCGCCCTTTACGTTCGAGGGCAGCGTGGCGTAGATGTAGCCTTTTTCGTCCATCTCCACGTCCTGCAGGCCCTCCTGTTCGAGTTCCTTCCTAAGGTATTCGGCAAAGATGAGTTGTTTGGCGGTACTGGGCACGCTCTCGCTCTCTTCTGACGACTGCGTGTCGAACTTGGTGTAGTTTAAGAATCTTTCTGTAATATCCATCATAGTTGTATTTTCGTTTTGTAAATTTACGATTTATGGTTGCAAATATATAAAATAATTATTAATTATGAATTATGAATTAAGAATTATTCGTATCTTTGCACCAAATTTGTGTTAAAGATGGATTATCAGTATCATATTTTTTCTCCGTATCGTGTGTGTCCGTTAGGAGCTCACGTGGACCATCAGCATGGACTGGTGACGGGATTTGCTATTAATAAAGGTGTCGACCTCTGGTTTAACGTGAGGGACGACAGCATGGTGAAGCTCCAGTCGAGAACCTTCGAGGGCGACGTGGAGTTCGACATTCAGGCTCCTTCGCAGGTGAAGGAACACCACTGGGGCGACTATGCCCGTGGTGCCAAGTATGCCCTGCGCAAGCGTTTTGAACTGACAAAAGGCATAGAGGGCGTCATTCAGGGTTCGCTGCCCGTGGGTGGCCTGAGTTCGAGTGCCGCCGTGCTTATTGCCTACGTGATGGCTTTTGCCAAGGCCAACGGCATGACGCTGCAGCCGTTTGAGGTGGTGCAGATAGCCTCTGAGGCCGAGCGTGAATACATCGGGCTGAACAATGGTCTGCTGGACCAGGCCTGCATCGCCTTAGGAAAGAAGGACGGACTGCTCTTCTTGGACTGCGACTCTAACGAATGGCGTATCATTAAGCGGAACCCGGACATGCCGGACTTTGAAATAGGCATCTTCTTCAGCGGACTGACGCGGTCGCTGGTGAACTCTGACTATAACCTCAGGGTTTTTGAGTGTAAGACGGCTGCATGGAACATGCTGGCCTACACGGAGCAGCCGCTGAAGACGTTTGACAAGACTTTTTTGCGCGACATACCGAAGGCTACGTTCGAGAAGACACGCATAGCCATGCCGGCACGCTTTGCCCGTCGTGCAGAGCATTTCTACTCTGAGTACCGCCGTGTGCGTCAAGGTGTTACGGCATGGGAGACGGGTAACCTGAAACTGTTTGGCAAGCTGTCGTTCGACAGCTGTGAGTCGAGCATCCACAACTATGAGTGCGGATCGCCTGAGCTGATTGCCATCTACGAGATTATGCGTGAGCTGCCCGGTGTCTGGGGAGGCCGTTTCTCCGGAGCAGGCTTTAAGGGTGCCTGCATCGCCTTGGTTGACCCTGCCTATAAGGAGGAGATAGAGACGAAGCTGACCGAGCGCTACCTGGCCCAGTTCCCCGAGTACGAAAAGACCTTCCAGGTGTTCTGGGTCAAGCCCGATGACGGGGCCCGTTTTGTCTGAAGGACCTTTGACCTTAGACTTTTGACTTTAGACAGATTATTTAAAATGAAAAATATTGTTATTGCCGCTGGTTATGCTACACGACTGGGTGAGCTGACCAAGAATTTTCCGAAGCCACTGCTGAAGATTGGGGAGAGTACCATACTCGGCCGCATGCTCGATGACATTGACCGCATTGATGACATCGATGAGCACATCATAGTGACTAACCATAAGTTTGCCCACATCTTTGAGGAGTGGAAGAGCGAACAGCACTACCAGAAGCCCATTACCATCATTGACGACGGGACGGAAACCAACGAGACAAGGCTGGGTGCCGTCTGCGACCTCCTGCTCGCTATAGACTATATGGATAAGCAGCACCAGTGTTTTCCCCCTAAACAGGGGGAGTCAGAGGGGGTCTTAGTCGTCGCTGCCGATAACCTCCTGTTCTTCTCGTTCCAGGAGTTTATCGACTTTGCCAAGGAGAAAGGCACGTCGTGCATCATGTGCCACGAACAGCCCAGCATAGAGAAACTGCAGCGCACGGGTGTCATAGTGGTAGATGACCAGATGCGCGTGCTCAACATGGAGGAGAAACCGCAGGAGCCGAAGAGCCACTGGGCTGTGCCGCCGTTCTATATCTACCTGAAGCAGGACCTCGACATGGTGCGTCATGCTGTGGAGAACGGCTGCGGCAAGGATGCTCCAGGCAACCTGGCCCACTACATGGTGGAGCGCACCACGATGCACGCCTGGCCTATGACTGCCGGCCGTTTTGATATAGGCAGTCTTGATACGTATTATGAAGCCCAACGGCTTTATGGTCAAAGGGACTCGGACAAAGGCGACCTTAGACCTTAGACTTTTGACTTTAGACAATATACTGAAATATGGAAAAGATTAGTTTAGACAATAAGTGTATTTTTGTGACGGGTGCTGCCGGATTCATTGGCAGTAACCTGGTGAAGCGACTGTTCAACGACGTGAAGGGTGCCACCATCATCGGCATCGACAACATGAACGACTACTACGACGTGAGCCTGAAGGAGTGGCGACTGAAGGAACTCGATAATCTGGCACAAGGGGCGGCTTCTTCGTCAGGCAACAAATGGCTCTTCAAGAAGGGCGACATTGCCGACAAGCAGACCATCGACGGCATCTTTGCTGAGTACAAGCCGCAAGTGGTGGTCAACCTGGCAGCCCAGGCTGGTGTGCGTTACTCTATTACTAATCCTGATGCCTACATCCAGTCGAACCTTATCGGTTTCTACAATATTCTGGAGGCTTGTCGGAACTATCCTGTAGAGCACTTGGTCTATGCCTCGTCGTCAAGCGTCTATGGCTCCAACAAGAAAGTGCCGTACTCAACCGACGACAAGGTGGATAACCCCGTCAGCCTGTATGCGGCAACGAAGAAGAGCAACGAGCTGATGGCCCATGCCTACTCCAAGCTGTATAACATTCCTTCTACCGGCCTGCGCTTCTTTACCGTGTATGGTCCTGCCGGTCGTCCCGATATGGCGTACTTCGGCTTTACCAACAAACTGGTGCAGGGCAAGACCATAGAGATTTTCAACTTCGGCAACTGTATGCGCGACTTCACCTTTGTAGATGACATCGTGGAGGGCGTGGTACGCATCATGCAGGGGGCTCCTGAGAAGAAACAGGGCGAGGACGGACTGCCCTTGCCGCCATACGCCGTATATAATATAGGTAATAACCAGCCGGAGAACCTGCTGACGTTTGTTGATATTCTGCAGCAGGAACTGATACGTGCCAAGGTGTTGCCTGAGGATTACGACTTTGAGGCCCACAAGAAGCTGGTACCCATGCAGCCGGGTGACGTCCCCGTGACCTATGCCGACACCAGCGCGCTGGAGCGGGACTACGGCTACAAGCCCTCAACCCCGTTGCGAAATGGCCTGCGAGCCTTTGCTGAATGGTATCATGAGTTCTATATGAAATAGAAAAAGCGGGAATTACGATTCCCGCTTTTTTCGTGTAGGGACGATCGGGTTCGAACCGATGACCTCTTCAATGTGACTGAAGCGCTCTAAACCAGCTGAGCTACGCCCCTATCTTCATTTTCGGCTGCAAAGATACGAATAAGTGAGCAAAGAACAAAATAAAAAAGCAAGTTTTTTTATTTTTTCTTTCGAACGGAAGTATCTTCGACCTGCGTAAGCGCATGGCGGTTGAGGAACAGGTAGGTGGTGTTCAGCGCGATATAGTCGCGTGACATGTACCAGATGCCCTTGTATTGCCCGGCTTCGCCCCATGAGTTCTTCACCATGTAGTAAGGCTGCCCCGCCTCGTCAACAGCCTTGCCGTAGATGAGCATCACGTGGTCGTAAGTGAAGCGCCAGTCGTCCCACTGCTCCTGCCGCAGCTGCTGCGTGGGCTTTACACCATCGGGCAGCATGGCCAGCCCCGTGCGCGTAAAATCACCCGACACGTCGCCTCCCCATGCCACGGTGTAACCGGCATCCAGCGCCTTGTCGAGCGTCTCCATCAGCTGCTCAATGGGCATGTTGTAACTGGGCTTCAGCCGCCACTTGTAAGGTGCCTCAATGACGAACCACTGGCTGAACGGATGATGCGTAAAACTGGTCAGACTCACATAGTCGTCAAGGTTCAGTCCCAGACTCTCTGCAAACGACTTCGGCGTGAATGTCTTCCCGTCATAGACGAACGACTCAGGGCAGCGGCCCACGTAGCGTTCGATGACCGCCTGTACGCTGTCTTGCCAGTGGGGTAGGGGCTTCTTCGCGTCCTTGACCACGGTGCTTCTCACCGTCTGCTCCAGTTCGGGGAAGAACACCTTGAAGTTTGCCAGCGAGTCACCCGTCAGCGACCCGGGTGCCGGCATGGCATTCTCAGGGCAGATGCCCCACTGCTGCATTACAGCCAGCACATCGTCGCACGAGCCGCCTTCCGAAATCTGGCTGTAGCCGTGCATCCGCACGTAGTGGGTAGCACAGTCCATGTAGTCCTTGTTCACCACGAACATCTCGCACAGGTCGTAGGTCTTGCCCGTCTGGCGCAGTATCTCGCTCTCAAAGTAACCCAGCGTGGCGTATGCCCAGCATGTGCCGCTGCGGTACTGGTTCTTCACGCGGGTAATCGGAAGTTCCTTCACCGTGGTGAACGTCTTCGTTATTCCCGAGGGCTTCGCGTTTCTCTGCAGATGCTCCTGGGCCATTGCCGCCGTGGTCAGCAGCATCATGCCCGTCGTGGCAATAATAATCTGAAAGTACTTCATCGTATTCATAATATTCCTTGTTTTCTGTTGCAAAAGTACAAAAAATACTTTGCAGTCCATGAATCTTTTGCCAACTTTTTTCAAAAATAGAGCCTATGTGGACTAAGGATGACATGGTTTAGTGGGACACTTGATTACTTTGCCAATGTCAGATCTATTAAGAGCACTGCCGTTTCAGGTTCTTCTTTTGGAGCATCTTTAGGCTTCCATGCTACGACGTAGCGGACAGAAACAGAACGGACTTGATAGCCTTTTTCATTCCATGCAGATAGTTGGGCTTGCATGGATGTAGATAATTTGGCTACTGCTCTATGGGTAACAGACGCAAGGACATAGTTGTCCTCTAAAAGCAGACTGTCACCACTTCGTAAGGCTAACACCTCTTTCTTAATGGGTTTGAAGAAATCCAGAAAGACATCTTTGTGTGATAATTGCAGTACGATTTCCTCAGGCATGGGATATTGCTTTTTGTCAACTCGTTGATTGTCAACAGGCAGACGAGAGAATAGGTCGCCATTGGTATGAATGAACAGACGGTCCTTGGCGCGGGTCATTCCTACATAATACTGGCGGAAAAGTTGCCCGTCTTTATAAGACCTGTCACCCAAAAGCATATAAACATCGTCAAACTCACGTCCTTTGGACTTGTGAATAGTTGACACGACAACCTCAGCGTTGGAAACATCACAAAAGTCCTCAACCGCTGACTCGAATACAAATTCCCAAAGGTCAGTTTTGTATTTGGTACGATGGATTTGTTCAAATAGTTCTGTGCAACGTTTCACCAAAGGCAAGCAATGGCTACCATCATATAAATCGAACGTAGAACGCTTTGCTTCTTCCCAAAGTTCATCAGGGATTAGTGGAGTACTCACCCTTTTGGCAATGTACCTCAACAAATACTTTACTTCGGCTAAGTTGGAGAAGCGGAAGCCCTCCATAGACTGCACCAATTTGCTCTGAATACCATGTTTTCGGAGTAAGGCGACAAGAATAACTGCCTCTTCATTTGTTTGAGTTAAAATGCATGAAGTACCACCACCTTTATGTGCGATTAGATTCTCAACCAAGGGCAGATACATATACTGAGACGTATGGCGTATTGTCTCAACATAGCCATCCTCTTTGCTCATGGAGATAATAGGAGTAACCTTCATTCTTTGGCCAATCCCTTTTACAAAGGCATTGGCGAATGCCACTACGTGCTTGGAACTGCGATAGTTCTCTGTCATTTCAAAGAAGCGGCTATCAGGTTCCTTTGATAGTTGATAAAGGTATTTCGAGTCGGAACCACGGAACTCGAAGATGTTCTGGTCATCGTCACCAACGGCAATGACGCGCATCTCCTCATTACTATTCATTAGGGCCTTTATTAATGCATATTCCTCGGCACTCATGTCCTGTGCCTCGTCGATGACCAGTACCGTCTTGCCTATTTTGTTTGGCTCCACCTCGCCCTGATTAATCATTTCTGCAGCCCTTGCCACTACGTCCTTCACGTCCTCCAGATTTCCTATGCGTCCCAACAAGTCAAAGCTGTAGGAATGAAACGTCTTGATTTCCACATAATGAGCAGCCTCACCAATCAGGGCTATCAATCGCTGCTTGAATTCCGTTGCAGCTGCCCGCGAGAAGGTCAGCATAAGCAGTTGTTCGTGCTTTACGTCTTCAAGCAGGAGGAGTGATGCCAGTTTGTGAACCAGCACACGGGTCTTGCCGCTGCCAGGGCCGGCTGCGACGACGATACAGCGTGATGCCTTGTCAGAAATGATTTCCTTTTGTCGCTCAGAGAGTTGTGCAAAGAGTTTTTGATATTTCTTGGGAGTGATGTTCCTTTGAATCTCACGCCCCCGTTCCCCCTTAAAATATTTGGCGATGAAGCGTTTGTAGTCCATCTGGAAGTAGTCCTGCACATATAGTTGGGCAGCCTGGTAGTTGCGTACCATCAGATTAGCGTATTCACCTACGATGTGAACTTGCTGGATTTTCTGTTTGTAGAACTCGTCAAGCATGCGATAGTCATCCTGCTTATAGCGTAGTTTCATATCTTTCAGCCGATGGATAGCCATTGCATTGTAGAGTACCATGAAACCGCCGTCGAGTTTGAGTGCGCCGATATTCGACAAATAGAGCAGGGCCTCTTCAACATCCTCTATTTGAACTTCCTTGAGTGAGTTGAAAAAAGACTGGCAGTTTGTCTTGATTTGGTTCAGCAGGTCAACAACGGAGAACTGCACCAACTTGTTGATAGTATTCTCTTTTGCTGACGCTTGCTTGCCATAAAGCCATTCTAATGCAAATCGGCAAATTTCGTGTCTTTGTTCACATCGCCTATTAGTCTTGTCCGCGTCTGCCTGACGTGCTATTCTGATATTCCGCGCAGGGTCTTCCTGTTTGCGGATATATCCCTTGATGGTGAGAAAATAGAGCAAAGTGCGGATGCTCTTTTCGTTAGATGTGGTGATACCATCGTTTACCGCATCATCGTTCAGTTGCTTGGCAGAAATCACCAGTCCGTCATCAGCAATGCGGCTGACGATGTATCGTTCGAGCTTGACAAACCGCTCAAGCGTCATCATCGATTTGCGCTCTGTCGCTCCCTCGTCCTGCATATAGGCTGTAATGTCCATACTGTCGGCCAATATACCTTCCTGGCGCATTCGCATCACGGCCGAGACCACCTCGCTTTTGGTCAGTCCAAGGATGTCTGCCAGATAATCCACACGCGACTCTGCTTCTGCGTCCTGTGCTTTGGCTATATGTTTTTGCGAAATCAGTGACTTGATGATTCTGAAGGCTTTTTCACGGTCCTCATTATCGAAAAGCACCGACTCCATGATGCGCTGGCGAGCCTCGTCCATATTTTTCACAGTAATGCCAGTTGCATAGACGTGTGGCATGTTGTTGCCTCGGTCCAGATAGCCTGCTTGTTCCAGTGCGGCAATGGCAGTCCGCACACGAGTCTCAATGTCAGGAACGGTGTCGCTCCATCCTGCCTGACGGGCTATCTCCAATGATGAGCAACTGACATGAGGGCGTAGTCTGGTCATTTTCTTGATAGCTGTCCAAACCTGCTGAATCTCACTGATGCTAAGTTTGGTCTGGTTCAATAGTACAAAATGTTTGTCGAGGTCGCTGTCACTGTAGAGCACATAGCAACGGGCGTTCAGCTGAGGGTCTCTGCCTGCTCGTCCTGCCTCTTGGACGTAATTCTCCAAGGAGTCGGAAATGTTGTAATGCACTACTAAGCCCACATCCTTCTTGTCCACTCCCATACCGAAGGCAGATGTTGCCACAATAATACGAACACGGCCAGACATAAACTCATCTTGATTAGCTACTTTCTCGTCAGTGCCCATTTTGCCATTAAAGGGTAGGGCACAATAACCGTCACGTGTCAGACGTGCCGATAGTTCATGAGTACGACGAGTGCGTGCCACATAGACAATGGCAGGACATTCATATTCAGAAAGCAACGCTCTCAGCTTCTGATATTTTTCTTCGTCGGTGTCGGCATGAACAACTGCGTATTGCAGATTGGTGCGTGTGGCCTTCGAAGCGTATAGCTCCAAGTTGAGCCAAAGCGTCTGTTTGAAATAATCGCAGATGTCCTGAATCACCTTCTGTTTGGCCGTTGCGGTGAAGCACGATACGGGAATGGCCTGCTTGCATCCTTTCTTCTTCTGGTATTCGCTGATGAACTTCCCTATATAGAGGTAGTCCACGCGGAAATCCTGTCCCCATGACGAGAAGCAGTGGGCTTCGTCTATCACAAAGCGCACCACGTGACGAGCCAAAAGAATCTTCTCAATGGTCTTCGAACGGAGCATCTCTGGAGCTATATATAATAAGGAAGCCTCACCGTCCTGTACCCGTCCGATGGCTGTCGCACGAGTGATGGGATCAAGCAGTCCGTTGATGGTAACTGCATCTGTAATGCCTCGTTCTGCAAGGTTGTCAACTTGATCTTTCATTAGTGACTGCAACGGGGAAATGACCACAGTCAGACCATGTACTATTCGGCCTGCCATCAATGCTGGCAATTGAAAAGTCAATGATTTCCCACCACCAGTGGGGAATATGGCCAACAAAGAACGCCCCTCTACAGCTGCTCTTGCAGCACGTTCCTGTAGGGGCTCTCCCTCGTATGTTCGGAACTCATCATAACCAAAGAAAGTCTTCAGATTAGAATGAATGTCTAAGAAGTGGTTGCAATATTCGCAGTCCGGCTCTTGACAGTGACGCTGTCGCAAAACAGTTATTACGTACTCTACTCCAGGATAGTTGTGGAGTACCCAGCCCGGTGTTATGGAGCGTTCATTCGTGGTGTCAATCAGTGTGAGAGCGTATGCCAATTCAACGGGGTATTGCTCCGTCAAAGCCACCACATCGGCATATTGGCAAATGCGGCCTCTGTACTCATTCCAAATTAAAATAGGCACATTCACATTGACTCCCCCAGTGTTGGCCAAATTAATGAATCCCTGAAACTCCTGTTTCCCATGGAGTAATGCCGTGAGAATTTTGCGCTTTCTCTCTGATAATGCATTCCAACAAGCCATCTCGTCCATCAGCAAATCGCGGGCTTTCTCGCAATCATTAACAGGGTTGTTCATCTGCTCACAGATTAACTTGTCATCTTTCAGAAGCCTATGATAGGGACGTTCAGGAAACAATAGGGGTGACATGTAGAGCGTGTCAACCAATATAAAACGGTCTTTGTCATTTTCAAATAGATACTTTGCATCATGGTGAATGATATTATGCCCACATACATACGTCACATTGTGCAAAAATAGCATCAGTTCCTCTTTGATGCAGCCATGATAAATTGCACCGTCGTCACGCAAAGCCCCTATGTCGTGTATCTTGTGGTCACTCAAACTGACCTCTACATCCACAACTGCCCAGTGATTATTGTTGCCACGATCTTCCATGTCACAACCATAAAGTATGTTGCAAAGGTACACAAAAAAAGTGAGATAGGGTATAAATCTTCAAAAAACTTAGTTAATTTCGATAGCCTTAGCCTAAGCCATAGTATAGAAGTGCCGTTTCTCCCTTATAGAATTACCATTTTTATAGGAGAATTACACTCACTTCATGTCTGTATAGTGTGTCTCCTCTAAAAATGGTTGATAAGCCATAGATGCTTTCAATGCTTGGGCGCATAGCACAGCATCTATCTTCAGTCATGACGTGGAGCAAATCATTGGTCAGGGCATCATTGCCCAATGCCATCTTAACGACCTCAACCCTCATGTCGAGTCCGACCGACAAAAGGCAGCAAATAGTATCGCTGATATGGC
>ONRS01000038.1 GCA_900320255.1 uncultured Prevotellaceae bacterium | reverse complement strand
GCGCATCGAAGCATTCCTGCAGGACGCATGGCGCTTCCGCACCAGCCTCGGACTCTTCAACGTCACCTACGGACTCAGGCTCACACATTCCGACTGGAACAAGGAGACCCTCGTATCACCACGCGCCAGCGTAGGACTGCGCCCCGCCGCCAGCGACCACTGGACGCTGCGCTTCGCAACAGGCATCTACTACCAGCCGCCTTTCTACAAGGAACTGCGCGACACCACGCTTGTCAACGGTACCGCCACAGTTGCCCTCAACCGTAATATCAAGGCACAGCGCTCCCTGCACTTCGTTCTCGGTGCCGACTACACGTTCACCCTTATGGAGCGGCCTTTCAAATTCACGGCCGAGGCATACTACAAGCACCTCTCTAACCTCATCCCTTATAGCGTTGACAACGTCCGCATCATCTACTACGGTCGCAATGTCGCCACAGGCTATGCCCTCGGCATCGACTTCAAACTTTACGGAGAATTCGTGCCCGGTACAGACAGCTGGGTGACATTCTCGCTCATGAAAACTTCCGAGCGCATAGACGGCGTCACACTACCGCGCCCCACGGACCAGCGTTTCAACTTCTCCCTGTATTTCACAGACTACTTCCCAGGTACCACGCGCTGGCGCGGCACTTTGAAGATGGCGTTCGCAGGAGGACTTCCCTTCGGACCTCCCCATACCGAGCGGCAGCGGCAGACCTTCCGTGCCCCGGCCTATAAGCGCGTTGACCTCGGCCTCTCATATCGCCTTTTCAACAACGAGGACCGACATATCCGGAAGGGCTTCGGAGGCATCGTGAAGAACGTATGGCTCGGACTCGATGCCTTCAACCTCCTCGGCATCTCCAACGTCAACTCCTACTACTGGGTAACCGATATCACTAACACACAGTACGCCGTCCCCAACTACCTTACAGGACGACAAATTTCCGCACGACTTTCCGTAGATTTTTAGGGTCTTTACGTTTATGACGCGTAAAGAATTCTGGCCAGCAGACCGATAAGTGCCATGTGGGCTGGATAGTAATAGTAGAAAAACTTGCCGAGCCAGCGTAGTCGGCCTCGCTGCCCGTTGTACAACGCCAGCAGCGGCACCGCCAGCCAGCATGCCATGTGCACCATGCCGTATGTCTGGCTGTGAAAGATGAAGAAGCAGGCGGCATAGCCCGTGATGATGAGCATCATCCATAGCATCTGCTTGTAGAAATTCCCCCTACTCCGCCCTATCATGAGTATAGCCAGCGGTGCAGCACAGCTCCAGTCGGAGGTGAAGGTGAGTGCGCAGGCCAGCAGCGTGACGGCCACCTTCTGCCAGCGTGCCAGCGTCTTCATGTCCCACACCTTGAGCAGTATCAGTCCCCACAAGAGCGGCCAAGCGATGCTCGTAGCATTGAAGAGCAGGTTGTCGAGAGGATTAAAGCCCGACATGTTGAAGTAGCAGAAGGCGAAGTGGCTCACAACAGCCAGCATGAGCAAACGTCGCAGGTAGCGGCGGAAGTCGTGCGTATGGTAGTAGCCTTCGGCCACGAAGAATATCATCATCGGAGCCGTCAGTCGCCCGATGCAGTGGAGCCCTATTTGCAGAGGTGTCTCTGCCTGCTCGTAGGTTTCGACACCCACCCATGCCAGGTGGTCTATCGTCATAGCGATGATGGCGATGACCTTCAGCGCATTTCCGCTCAGCCCTTTTGCTGTCATATTCATCAATTCTCTCTTCTCAAGAGTTCAGTAATGTGTGAATGGATTATTATAAGTCAAGGGGGCGCGTAAGTGGGATATGTGAGCGTGAGCGGCGACATGGGGAAGTTACTTGTCGTTATAGTGTTCTTCAGCTTGCACAACAAGAACTGTGATACGGTCGTCGTATATGTCGTAGATGATGCGGTCGTGGGCAGTGATGTGGCGCGAGTAGGTAACGTCGTTGCCTCCGACGAGTGCTTCGGGATGGCCTAGGCCTGTGCGGGGATGCAGCATGATATCCATCAGAATCTTCGTTGCCTTCTCGAAAAGCTGAGGATTCGACTTCTTCCACTTGCGTAGCGTCCGGTCAGCCTCTTTGGAATACTCAATCGTGTAGGTCATAGGCTGTCGAAATAGCGTTGCATCTCTTCGGGGGTGCTACACTTGATGGTTTCGCCCTCAGTCATTTCACGGCGAGCCTTATTTATGGATTTGCGCATGGCGGGCGTAATGGTCTTGTCATCGCTGATGTTGGCCACGCGCACAGATGCAATGCCGCGTATTAGCTTAAGTGCCCGCTTGATGTCGGCCACAAGCGCGTTGTCTTCCAGCGTGATAATCATCTGGGCCGGATTTGATATTGATGTCGTTGTTGCCATAATTATGCGCATTAAAGTGTTATTTCGACTGCAAAGATAATCATTTATTTGCTTTTTGTATCGTCAGGAACGAAAAATAGTTCTCAAATCACCTAAAGCCAATTTGTAGAACGTACCTATAACGGAAAAGAACCTCCCCGCCAGCAAAAGCATAGCGGGGAGGTCCATATTATTATCCTAATTGAATAACTATTTAGTCATTACTCGGCACTGCCTTGGCTTACGCCGCCCTCATCCAGTGGGATGTTGCCACCAGTAATCTCGATGGTGATGGAAGCGGTGGCTTCGGGGTTATCAACAGAAGTAACGGTGATGGTCACGGTGCCGTTCTTCACGGGAGTCAACACACCATTCTCGTCGATAGTGGCGATTGCCTCGTCGCTGGTGCTCCACACCACGTTCTTCTCTGTCGTATAAGAAGGAGTGAACAGCGCCTTCAGCTGGTATTTTGCACCCACGGCATACTTGCCTCCTGAAGTAGAAGGAATCTCGATGGCGAGGACGGTAGGACGTGTGATGACCTTCACTGGTGTGTAGGCCGTCTGGTAGGAACGACCGTCCTCGCTATAAACGAGCGACAGGCTGTAGTCCTTGCTGCCGTCGAAGCCACTGGGCGTAGCGGTGATGGTCAGCGTACCGTCAGTAGCATTAGCTGCGGCAGCGGTGATAGCCATCGCAGCCCCGTGTTGCGTCAGAAAACTCAGACGTGTGATGTCCTCGGCCAGCGTGGGAGCGAGCTCCTTCGGCTCCACCTCATAGATAATGGTGGTTGCTGTGGGCTGATCCACGGTGATGTTCACTACGCCCTTCTCGGTCTGGAACACCACGGAGTTCAGCTGCGAGATGGTCTGGTTGTTGTAACTGCGCAGGGCATCGTTCTCGGCACCCAGCTTGTCGATGTCGTCCTGATAGTCTGTGCAGGACACTGCGCCCAGCAACAGTGCGGGCATCATCAATGCATAAAACAAATTCTTTTTCATATCAATTTCACTTTTATTTTCTTTTTGTCTTAACATGTAATTACCATTAATTACCCATTAATTTCTCATTAATTATTTATGATAATTCGTGGCCCATTCGTGGTAATTCGTGTTTAAATAAATTATTTCTCTATCGTTACTGCCACGGCAGCGAGGCTTTCACGGCTATTGTTCTTCGTCTCGCCCTTACCTTCGGCCTTGATGCGGGAGCCATCGATGCCACGGGCCACGAGGGCCTTCTTCACGGCATTGGCACGCCACTGGGAAAGCTTCTGGTTGTACTCCCGCTTACCAGTGCGGCTGGCCCAACCAGTCACGATGAGGTTCTTCTCGGGATGTGCCTTCATGTAGTTGGCAATCTGGTCGAGCGCCGGCTCCTCCGAGGGCTGGATGCGTGCTGAACCAAAGCGGAAATATACCTTCTTCTCCGTGAACTCAGGTTCTGGCTCCACGACGGGTTCTTCATCCACGACAGGCTCCGGTTCCTCTACCACAGGCTCTGGCTCAGGTTCCACCACAGGCTGTACAGGCTCCACTACCACTGGTGCTGGTGCCGGTTCCGGCACTACCACAGGCAGTACAGGCTCCTCGATGGTGTAGTGCTTGCGGGTCTTGCCCAGCGCAATCTTCACGCCCACCAGCAGGTTCTGCTGCCAGTCGAGGTTGTCGCTCTTACCCTTCTTCGAGTTCCACTTGTCGGGCAGCACGTTGGCGTTATACTCCAGACCGAGCGCCACGCGCTCGGAGAGGGCATACTCGATGCCGGCACCCAGTCGTCCGGCAGGGAACAGCTTCGTGCCGTCCCACAGGTTCTCGAATCCGCCGTTATCCAGTGCGGGAATGCCCGCGCTCTCGTTGATTGCCTTCAGGGCATTGGCATCGTCATTCTTGAAAGCGATGTTCAAGCCCACGCCAGCCAGTCCATAGACGTTCCACTTGCGGTCGGGATTCCACCCCCAGATGAGGTTGGTCAGCGACAGCGTAGCGTCGAGGTTGGCCTGCACGTAGTTCCATTTATATTCTGCCACGGGGTGAGTCTGCCAGTTTCGCGCCTGCCATCCCGATGCGCCG